>NZ_JADBUN010000039.1:0-8406 GCF_020245625.1 Microcystis sp. M049S2
ATAAATATTGGCAGAAAATTAAAGATTAATTATTGTGACTAACTCTTTTGGTTAGAAAAAGATAAACTTGAGAATCTTAAGTCAAATTTATTGACTCAAAATCAGCTGTACTTAATTTAAATGAAACAGCCCTACCCTTAATAAGGGGGGCATCTGATAATTTTTAACGCATACCTACTTATCAGTTATCAGATATGAGTTATCAGATATGAGTTTTTAGTTTCCAGATTTGAGTTATCAGTTCACTGATTACTGTTCACTGATTACTGATTACTGATTACTGATTACTGATTACTGTTTAGCTGACACTTTGAAACAATTGAGTCCAATCGAGATTGGGAGCATCTGAGGGAGCAACAATTTCGAGAATTTTATTGTTAGCGGCGGGATAAAATAGGGATTCTACGCAAACCGAGGCCACTTTTGTGCGGGGAATATTGCCCTCAGATAGGGTATCGGCGGATGACATTTTAATGGCATTAAGATTATCCTCGTTTTTAAGGCCGCCGGGGCGCACAATCGTGTAGGTTAGTCCACTATTGATTAAATAGTCCTCCGCTTGTTTTTTCCAGAATAAAATTAACCAAAAGAGATTGAGGGGATGGAAAAAGTTCGACACACAGAGGGAAGTAACGAGAACAAAATGTTCGATTCCTTTCTTTTTGGCGGCATCGATGAGATTTTTAGTTCCCAAGTAGTCCACTAACAAAGGTTCCGTGGGATTAAAACTCGGTCTGGCTCCCGTGGCGCATAGCAAAACGCTACAATCAGCGATGAGTGCCTCTAACTTATCGGCCTGTTGGACATCTCCGACGACGATTTCCACCCCTGCTGGCAAAATTTCCGCCGCTTTCTCTGGGTTTCTCACCAAAGCACGCACGGGAATCTGACGTTCGACTAATTGGGCAACGATTCTCCGTCCCGTTTCCCCTGTGGCTCCTGCTACAAATGCTTTCATCGCTTCTTAACCAAATAGTTTTTAACAATACGTTACACTAATCTCAATTCTACAAATTTCCCCGATCCTTTGGTGGTTAATCCCCAAATTTTTCTAACACTATCATTTGCCAGGTTTATAAGTCATGCAGTGTCCCCCCATTAACTCCCTAGCTCGCGAATCTGTAGAAGTCAAAGAAGACAATCAATTTCTCGGTTTTCAAACCCATTTTGCCGGATCTATGGATATGTATGGCAATCAGGACACGGTTGCCGATTATCTGGGCGCTCACGAAGGTTGGTTTTGTCGTTGTGCCGAACCGATGAAAACTCTGCCCTTCGGTGACAATGGTTATATTATCACCATCGGTAAATATGGAGCTTTTGGCTATGAACTGGAGCCGAAAATCGCTGTGGTTCTGGATCTGCCCGTCAATGGAGTCTATCATACTCGCAGTGTCCCCATTCCCGATCAACCGTTTTTGGGCTATCTAGTGGATTATCAGGCAATTATGAAACTAGAGGAAATGCCGCTATCTTCTCCTAATCAGGAAATTGAGGCAATGTTTCGGCAACAGGGACGGGAAATTCCGGCGGTTATCACCCAAGTCACCTGGGAACTGCGTATGGATGTTATGGTTAAGTTTCCCAAGTTTATTTATAAGATTCCCCGTCCCATTCTCCAAAAAACCGGTGATAAACTGTTGACGCAAATTGTTCGCCAAGTTTCCCCCCGCTTAACCTACAAAGTTCAAGAGGATTTTCACTCTAGCTTCAATTTACCCCTACCCCCTACCTCCAGTCGTCTTTTCTATCGTCTCGACTCCTGTGAGGGTGGGTTGCTTGCTTAGGGTTTGGGGGGTCTGTCAACAGTAATCAGTAGAGCTTGCTGATGGGAAACCAAGGAAAAATAAAGATTTGCTAACGGTGCTGGTCAGTCTAAGCTAGAATTATTAAGAAATGTTTACTCGTAAAAATAAACCTAAGACTACTTCAATATTTTATGTCTCTGCCTATCCGTAACGTTGCTATCATTGCTCACGTTGACCACGGGAAAACCACCCTCGTCGATGCACTCCTCAAACAGTCGGGAATCTTTCGAGAAGGGGAAGATGTACCCACCTGCGTCATGGATTCCAATGACCTCGAAAGAGAACGCGGTATCACCATTCTGGCCAAAAACACCGCCGTTCGTTACCAAGACACCCTGATTAACATCGTCGATACTCCCGGTCACGCCGACTTTGGTGGCGAAGTGGAACGGGTTTTAGGTATGGTGGACGGTTGTATCCTGATTGTCGATGCTAACGAAGGGCCGATGCCCCAAACCCGTTTTGTGCTGAAAAAGGCCCTAGAAAAGGGATTAAGACCAATTGTCGTGGTTAATAAAATCGATCGCCCTAACGTGGATCCTAACCTAGCCGTGGACAAAGTTTTCGATCTGTTTGTGGAACTGGGCGCCGATGACGACCAATGTGATTTTACTACTCTGTTCGCTTCCGGGATGCAAGGATTCGCCAAAGAAAGCCTCGAAGACGAAGACAAAGATATGCAGCCCCTGTTTGAGGCGATTTTACACCACGTTCCACCACCGGCCGGGGACGTTAACAAACCCCTACAGCTGCAAGTAACCACCCTCGATTACTCGGAATACTTAGGACGCATCGTTATCGGCCGCATCCATAACGGCGTAATTAAAGCCGGTCAACAGGCTGCTTTAGTAAAGGATACGGGCGCGGTTGTCAAGGGTAAAATAACAAAACTTCTTGGTTTTGAAGGTCTTAAACGGGTGGAACTAAACGAGGCCAGCGCCGGTAATATCGTTGCTGTGGCCGGTTTTGCCGACGCTAACATCGGGGAAACCGTAACTTTAGCCGATGACCCGCAAGCTTTACCCCTAATTAAAGTCGATGAACCGACCCTACAAATGACCTTCTCGGTGAACGATTCTCCCTTCGCCGGTCAGGAAGGCACTTTTGTCACCTCGCGGCAAATTCGCGATCGTCTGATGCGAGAATTAGAAACTAACGTCGCCCTGCGGGTGGAAGAAAGTGATTCCGCCGAGAAATTCCTAGTTTCGGGACGGGGAGAACTGCATTTAGGTATTCTCATCGAAACTATGCGTCGGGAAGGCTACGAATTCCAAGTATCGCAGCCGCAGGTTATCTATCGGGAAATTAACGGTCAACCCTGCGAACCCTACGAATACCTCGTTTTAGATGTACCCGAAGAAGCGGTGGGTTCCAGTATCGAACGTCTAGGCCAACGGAAAGGGGAAATGCAGGATATGCAGACGGGCAGCAATGGCCGCACTCAATTGGAATTCGTGATTCCGGCCCGGGGTTTAATCGGTTTCCGGGGCGAATTTATCCGTCTGAGTCGCGGTGAGGGGATTATGAACCATAGTTTTCTCGAATATCGTCCTTTCTCCGGGGAATTAGCCACCCGTTACAATGGCGTGATTACTGCCTTTGAGGAAGGAGTCGCCACTTTCTACGCCCTCAAAAACGCCGAAGACCGGGGGGTATTCTTTATTACTCCGGGGACAAAAGTGTATAAAAACATGATTATCGGCGAAAGCAACCGGCCCCAGGACGTGGAGATCAATATCTGCAAAACTAAACAGTTAACTAACCATCGTTCCGCCACCGGGGATGAATTGGTTCAGTTACAGTCCCCCGTGGATATGAGTCTCGAACGCGCCCTGGAATACATTGGACCAGATGAGTTGGTAGAAATTACCCCGAAATCGATCCGTCTGCGTAAATTACCGGTGAAAAAGTTAGCCAAACGTTAATCGGTTTTGACAAAATCCGGCGGCAATTTGGCCATGGCCATTGCCGCTAAAAGAGGCCGCAATGGCTCGAAGATGATCGGTAATTGGTTATGATTGAGATCTAACAAAGAAATCCACTCAGATTTTCAACAAAACTGAGATGATAGAAAAAAGTGCCTTGAGTTTGAGGGTAAAGAATCTGCTGTGAGCTATTCTGCTACTTTGATGCGACATCCGATGTTTCCCGCCGCGTCGGACAGCAATCGTCTTCGTCTCTTTTCGGGATCCGCTAATGTATCTCTTGCCCAAGAGGTGGCCCGTTATCTGGGCATGGATGTGGGTCCGATGATTCGTAAACGTTTCGCCGATGGTGAATTGTACATCCAGATTCAGGAATCGATCCGGGGCTGTGATGTCTATTTAATTCAACCCTGTTGCAATCCCGTCAACGATCATTTGATGGAATTGTTAATCATGATCGATGCCTGTCGTCGTGCTTCTGCCCGACAAATTACCGCCGTAATTCCCTATTATGGTTATGCTCGCGCCGATCGCAAAACCGCCGGACGGGAATCGATCGCCGCTAAACTGGTGGCTAATCTGATCACGGAAGCGGGGGCAAGTCGCGTGTTGGCCATGGATTTGCATTCGTCCCAAATTCAAGGTTATTTCGATATTCCCTTCGATCACGTTTACGGTTCCCCGGTGGTGGTGGACTATCTTCTCAGTAAACAATTACCCGATATCGTGGTGGTTTCTCCCGATGTGGGTGGGGTGGCCAGGGCGCGGGCTTTTGCCAAAAAACTCAGTGATGCTCCCCTAGCAATTATTGATAAACGCAGGCAAACCCATAATGTGGCGGAAGTGATGAACTTGATCGGCGATGTTAAGGATAAAACGGCGGTTTTAGTCGATGATATGATCGATACGGCTGGTACGATCGCTCAAGGGGCGCAGTTACTGAAAGCCAAGGGGGCGCGACAGGTTTATGCTTGTGCCACCCATCCGGTTTTTTCTGGTCCTGCGATCGAGCGTTTATCCAGTGGCATAGTCGAGGAAGTGATCGTTACTAACACGATTCCCGTGCCGCAAGAACATTTTTTCCCGCAACTGAAAGTCTTGCCGGTTGCCCCGATTCTGGGTGAGGCAATATGGCGCATCCATGAGGACAATTCCGTGAGTAATATGTTCAAATAGATGGCCGAATCCCCCTAGTTTTAGGGGGAATTTTTATATTTATTTTGTTGACATTAATTCTGATTTATGGCAGCGTCGGGGTTGTCAAGTCCTCCCAGACGATCAAAGGGCCAAAAACGCACCACAGCGCGACCGATTAAGTTTTCCCGGGGAACGAAGCCCCAAGCGTGGGAATCATAACTATTATTGCGATTATCGCCCAAAACCAGATATTGATCGGGGGGAACTGTCACCGGTCCGTAAGTATAATTAGGTTCTTCGGCGATATACTTTTCCGCTAAAACTTTACCGTTGACGTAAACTAAACCGTTTTTGACTTGCACCTTATCCCCCGGCAGTCCAATCACCCGTTTAATAAAAGCATCCTGAAAATTTTGAGCTTTTAGAGCGGCTGTCGGACTAAAAACCACTATATCACCCCGTTCTGGCTTCTGAAAATGATAGCTAACTTTCTCGATAATTAGGCGATCATTAATCTGGAGAGTGGGTTCCATGGAAGAAGAGGGAATATAACGGGCCTCGGCCACAAAAGTGCGGATGCCAAAGGCCAAAATTCCAGCCGTGACAATGGTTTTAACTGCTTCTAGCCAAGGATTTTCTTGGGGGACGGGAGGGGGAGAAGGTTTTTCGGATTTATGGTTCAAGCTTTCAGCCATAGGATTTTAACTTTTGAGAAGGATTAAGCCAATACGCTCTTTAATTTTCTAGTTTAGTGATATTAACACCGTAGATAATATTTTAAGACAATCTCCCTACATCTACCGGATCACTGTTACTTTTTCAAGGCATCATTATGCCACCTAAAGGGGGATTTCCTCGGGGGGAGAAAAAGTAAGATTAGTCTATCAAAAAGGCGAGTTTTTCGCCGCCATTCCAGGAAAAGCGTTAGAATTCAATAATTAGACACCTATCTCCCCTAAAAGTCGCTTCTACACTACTACTTAGACCTATGTTTGCACAAATTCCCGAACGCTCGATGCACTATCTGCGATGGGTTGTGACCATCGCTTGGTTAATTCTGATATTTTCTCTGTTTTTTGACCCTATTTCGGCAAATTTAACCGATCCTAACAATCTCTCTAGTCCCCTGAGAGTTGATCCCGATGTGTGCATTAAAGTCCAGGGAGTTTGCCTACCCCAATCCTCCTATCAGTTAGGTGCGCCGATTTTTTGGGGAATAGTGGTTCCTAGTGGCATTTTTATCTTATTAGTATTCGGTCACGAACTCTGGCGGCGTATCTGTCCTTTATCCTTTCTTTCTCAAATACCACGCGCTTTGGGTAAACAGCGTCAGAAAAAACAGACCGATAAATCGGGAAAAGTCCGCTCTGAAATCTATAAAGTGCCGAAAAACTCTTGGTTAGCTCGGAATTATCTCTATCTACAATTCAGTCTGTTATTTTTGGGTTTATGCGGACGGATTCTCTTTTATAATTCCGATCGCTTAGTCCTGGGTAGCTTTTTAATCTTTACTATTCTAGCGGCGATCTTTGTGGGTTATTGGTATGGGGGCAAATCTTGGTGTAATTATTTCTGTCCCATGAGTCCGGTTCAGAGGATTTACGGTGAACCGAGGGGTTTACTAAATAGTACCGCTCACGAAGACAGTCGCGGTGGCATTACTCAATCTATGTGTCGTATTGTCCATGAAGATGGTAGCGAACAAAGTGCCTGTGTTGCCTGTCAAAGTCCCTGTATCGATATCGATGCGGAAAGGTCCTATTGGGATGGGATTAATAACAGCGATCGCCAATGGCTTTATTACGGTTATTTTGGTTTAGTTTTTGGCTATTTTATCTATTATTACCTTTATGCTGGCAATTGGGACTATTATTTCTCTGGAGCTTGGGCGCACGACGAAAATCAACTAGAATCCCTCTTTAAACCGGGTTTTTATCTTGCTGGTCAGGCAATTGCGATTCCGAGGTTGGTAGCTGTTCCCTTAACTTTGGCAATCTGCACTTTTTTGGGTTACTTTCTCGGTAAAAAAGTTGAAAATGCCTATAAAGTCTATATAATTCGCAAAAAGTCGCCTTTAACTACAGAAATTATCCGTCATCGAGTCTTTACTGTCGGAACTTTTCTGATTTTCAATTTCTTCTTTATTTTCGGTGGTCGTCCTTTTATTAATCTTTTGCCAAAATTTTGGCATTATTTCGCTAGTATTTTACTGGCTGTTTTGAGTAGTTTATGGTTATATCGCACTTGGACAAGGAATCCGGGTCTTTACCAACGGGAAGGACTAGCGGGAAGATTGCGTAAACAGTTGGGTAAACTGGGTCTCGATACGGCTAAATATCTCGATGGGCGATCGCTGGAAGCTTTGCACACGGATGAGGTGTATGTGTTAGCCA
Source organism: Microcystis sp. M049S2 (assembly GCF_020245625.1). NCBI lineage: Bacteria > Bacillati > Cyanobacteriota > Cyanophyceae > Chroococcales > Microcystaceae > Microcystis > Microcystis sp. M049S2. The sequence goes on from NZ_JADBUN010000039.1 coordinate 7,264, forward strand.
AGATACTGCCAGATTTCACCCACCAGAAGCGTTTAAAAGCCTATAAAGCCGTGTTAAAAGAGGCTTTGGAGGAGGGATATACTGACTTCGGCCACAGCCTTGAAATCCTGCAACAAATGCGCCTAGAGTTGACGATTACCGAGGCAGAACATCAGGCGATTTTAACGGAGTTGGGTGTGGAATCGGCCGAACTTCTCGATCCGGAAAAGCAGTATAGTCGCGAGGATTGGTTACGTTTGCAGAGTTATCGCGATGCTTTGTTGGAAAGTCTGTTGGTGACTTGGAAAAAAGACCCCGATCGCAAGGTGGGGTCGGAATTGCTGGAAGTGTTAACCGGTAAGAGTTCCAGGGAGGCGATCGAGCATTTATTGACGGAATTGCCGGCCGCGGAAACGGGAACTGTCGAGTCTTTGCGTCGGGAGTACGGAGTTACTGGTCAGGAGGAGGAAACGATTCTCCATCGTCCTCTGGCCCGTCAATTATGGCAAAATATCGCCCGCGCTTTTCAGGTCTTCGATCGTCTATCTTTTAGTAGTGACAGCGATCGTGATCAACAGGAAAGAATTTTATTGGAAAGATTCCAGCTATTCGATAGTGATAGCTCTGGACAAATTAGCCTTGAGGAGTTAAAAGCTTGTCTTCAGGCGATCGAACCCGGGGTGACAGACAAGGAAATCGAAGCTATGTTACAGCAGGCCGATACAAGTCGCGATAATCAGATTAGTTTTCAGGAATTTCGCGATCTACTGCACCAATTCCATAAATAAACTGTCGGCAACTATTGCGTCGGTCATGAATTCCAAGACATTAGGATTCTGATAGCAAATTAAATTGTATTCAGTGCAAATAGAGAATCAAGTTAGCTGTCACTTTCAGGGTGGGAGCTTTTTCTTTTTTTAGCCAATACAGTGCTTCTGTTCCCCCTCAAACGTTACGGTTAATTAGTTGGGCTGAAAGATTAAGTAGCTGGTTATAATTAAATTAAAAATGGATTTTAGGTTCGATCCCCCCTGCCCCCCTTGATAAGCTATCCATTAGTCACATCTTTCTTAACATAAAATTTGACAAAAAGAGAAAAGTGTGCGAGATGGCTCAAGGGGGTTCTATGGGGGAACTAATTTGATGAGATAGTTTCCAAGTCTC
>NZ_JADBUN010000004.1:0-5027 GCF_020245625.1 Microcystis sp. M049S2
CAATTTGTAATATTCCTTGTTGACACCCTTACTGACAAAGAAAAAACTGAAATCAAGTCAGGATAAGGGTTGGAGTGCTTACTGCAAAAATTGTTAAGAAAGATCCCTATAAGGGATAGCTTAATAAGGGGGGCATCTGATAGTTTTTAACGCCTACCTACTTAGGGCTTGCTGAATAAATCTAAAAACCTTGTTGGACAAGGCTTTTAGACTTTTTTGACCTCAAAAAGTGCCGACCATTGGAGGGATCAGGGGTAAAATTCAGGTACTTTTTCCCTGAAAATTAGGTAACTGACTACCGCAAAATCGGTAAAACCCTACACCCCACACCCCACACCCCACACCCTGCCCCCACCAACAAACTTTTTCAGCAGACCCTACTTAACTCGCTAATTTGAATTTGTTTTCTGAAAAATCATTAAATGTTGTTGGGGCAAAGTCTCGATAATTTCTCCTGGCACTAAACCAACAGCGGCCATTTCTTTTTCTACTTGTCTGCGGGTCATTTTATGAAGGGCCTTGATGGGAATTAGGGGATTTTCTCGACGGTATTCTACTAATACCACCCTACCATCGGGTTTTAAGGATTTGACCAGATTCTCCATCATCTCGCGGGGACAGGAAAACTCGTGATAAGCATCCACCATTAAAGCTAAATCGATCGCATTTATAGGCAATTGGGGATCGGTTTCTGTGGCGAGAATTGTGGTGACATTCTTCACTTGATTTTCCTCGGCTAAAAAATCAATTGCCCCTAACATTTCCGGTTGCACATCGACGGCGAAAACTTGTTCTACTAAATTCGCCATAGGAAAACTAAAATAACCTGTACCTGCGCCGATATCTGCCACTAGATCTGTGGGTTTTAGATGTAGTGCGGTGATCAGATCATCGGGTTTTTCTGTGAAACGGCGACTAGGACGTTCTAACCATAACATTTCTTGGTGTCCCATGACTTTAGCGATTTCCCGTCCTAGATAAAATTTACCGATACCATCGCGACTATGAAGCGATCGAATCTGATAATATTGCTGCTGCGCTAAAACTGAAGCATCATAGGTAAGATTTAATAATCCGAAACCGCAAAAAACCACTATTAGAAACGAGACAATTAAGAAAAATTTTTGCTTAAACAGCATCGGGATTAAAAACGGTGGGCTAGAAAAAATAAATTCCCCGTCCGGGACAGGGAAAAAATCTATCTTGATCAACAAAACAATTAATCCAAAAATCCCATTAAAGTTTCGGGATCATCGATTTCATTGGAAGCAACGGGACGATTACCCATGACTGTATAAGTTTCGCTAATGTGCAGATGACTGAGAGCGATCGGACGATTGCCAGAGATCGCCAGAGTGCTGCTAACTTCCATACCACTAGAGCCGACAGGACGCAATCCACCGACGGAAGAATAGGTACTAACCACTTTCAGATGGCTAACTTCCACGGGACGGCCTCCGGGTAACATTTCATCTTCCGTGAAGTGAAGATGGCTAGTACCAACAGGACGATTTTCGGGTAAGCGATGTTCAGGTTGATAGAATTTTAAGGCTTTGGAAGCCGATTCAGCGTTGTTTTTCACCGAAAGGGCGACCACTTCTTTATCTTTGGCGGTTTTAGCCGTAGTAGCTTTACCGCGTGAGCTGCTGGTCTTTTCTTCTGTGGTTGCTGGGGTTTGAGTCCCGTTCGTTTCTAGATTTTCCACCGTCATAACCTGATACTCCTTTCCGTTAATAGCTTCGGGGAAACGATAAGATTTAAGTTTAGGGTATTCTCGAAGACTTTTAATCTTTTTTTAAAATCCTCTCTAATATTAAGATACATCTTTCTTTCCCAAAACCCTATAAGTGTTGGTAATTTGATTGATAATTTATTTTGCCTGTTCTCTACACCTAGCCGCTAATGTCCGCTTTTCAACTACAAGCACCCTTTCAACCCACCGGGGATCAACCGGCAGCGATCGATCAATTGGTAGATTTCCTGCAAAACCGGCAGCGTTTCCAAACCCTCCTAGGGGCAACTGGCACCGGCAAAACCTTCACCATTGCCGCTGTGATCGAAAAAATCGGCAGGCCTACCCTCGTCCTGGCCCATAATAAGACCCTAGCCGCCCAATTATGCAACGAATTGCGGCAATTTTTCCCTAATAACGCCGTGGAGTACTTTATCAGCTATTACGACTACTATCAACCGGAGGCTTATATTCCCGTCAGCGATACCTACATCGAAAAGAGTTCTTCGATTAATGATGAGATCGATATGCTGCGCCATTCGGCCACGCGATCGCTGTTTGAACGCAGGGATGTGATCGTCGTCGCTTCCATTAGTTGTATTTATGGTTTGGGAATGCCGGCGGAATACCTGAAAGCGGCGATTTCCTTAACAGTTGGTCAAGAGTTCGACCAAAGGCAATTATTACGGGCCTTGGTGTCAGTGCAGTACAATCGCAATGATTTAGAGTTAACTCGCGGTCGTTTTCGTCTGAAGGGCGATATTTTGGAAATTGTTCCCGCTTACGAGGATCGGGTTATTAAAATTGATTTTTTTGGCGATGAGATTGAAAGTATTCGTTATCTCGATCCCCTGACGGGGGAAGTTTTGCAAAAATTAGAGCGAATTAGTATTTATCCGGCCCGTCACTTTGTTACCCCGGAGGAACGTTTAGAGGTGGCCTGTCGGGATATTAAAACCGAGTTAGATAACCGTTTATTAGAGTTAGAAAAAGCGGGCAAATTACTGGAAGCGCAACGGTTGGATCAGCGGACTCGTTATGATTTGGAAATGTTGCAGGAAGTGGGTTATTGTAATGGCGTAGAAAATTATTCGCGGCATTTAGCGGGTAGGTTAGCGGGGGAACCGCCGGAATGTTTGGTGGATTATTTTCCCCAAGATTGGTTATTAGTTGTGGATGAATCTCATGTTAGTGTGCCGCAGATTCGCGGGATGTATAATGGCGATCAATCACGAAAAAAAGTTTTGATCGATCACGGGTTTCGTTTACCCAGTGCTGCGGATAATCGTCCTTTGAAGTCGGAAGAATTTTGGCAGAAAGTTAATCAATGTATTTTTGTTTCGGCCACCCCGGGAGATTGGGAATTAGAACAGTCAGAAAATCGGATTGTCGAACAAATTATCCGACCGACGGGAGTTTTAGACCCGGAGATTTTTGTGCGACCAACTGAGGGACAAGTGGATGATTTATTAGGGGAAATTAAGGAGCGAGTGCGGTTAAATGAACGGGTTTTGATTACCACTTTAACTAAACGCATGGCGGAAGATTTAACCGAATACTTGCAAGAAAGGGAAATTAAAGTTAGATATCTACATTCAGAAATTCAATCAATTCGACGGATTGAAATTATTCAAGACCTGCGAGAAGGGGTCTTTGACGTGCTGATCGGGGTGAATTTGCTTCGCGAGGGGTTAGACCTGCCGGAAGTGTCTCTAGTGGCGATTTTAGACGCAGATAAGGAAGGATTTTTAAGGGCTACCCGCTCTTTAATTCAAACTATCGGCCGGGCTGCTCGTCATATTCGCGGTCAGGCAATTCTCTACGGGGATAATCTCACCGATAGTATGATTAATGCGATCGAAGAAACCAAGAGACGACGAGCTATTCAAGAGGAATATAACCAAAAACATGGGATTATTCCGCAACCGATTGTTAAAAGGTCGAGTAATTCAATTTTGGCTTTTCTGGATATTTCCCGTCGCCTAAATTCCCAACAATTAGAGCAGGTTTGTGAGAATATAGAAGAACTTCCTTTAGAACAAATTCCCGAATTAATTCAACAACTAGAAGCGCAAATGAAAGAAGCGGCGAAAAATCTAGAATTCGAGTCAGCAGCTAAATATCGTGATCGGATTAAGCAATTACGAGATAAGTTATTAAATCATGTTTAGATAAACCTATGACTAGATTTATTCATGACCAGTTTGCTAAAGATTATCTCGAAGAATTATTATCTTCTCTGGGAGAGGTAAAATCGGCACGGGTTGTACGCGGAGAGGTACGAGAAATCGATGTCTGGTTTTCACCCCAGATTCTCGATAATAATCCCAGAGAGCTGCTAGGATTACTGGGAAAAATGGCAATTAATCCCTGTTTATTTGAACCCTTTCGCAATCCTGTCACTGCTACAGAAATTAGGACTTGTCTGTTAAAACTGTTGGAAGTGGAAGGAGAAATTAATCGTCGAGCAAATCGTCAGAAAACGAATGTTAATGATGGGGAAATCCCCCGTCTCTGGATTTTGACTCCCACCGCTTCCTCGCAACTGTTAGAAGGATTCGGATCTAAACTAGATGAGGAGAATTGGGGGGAGGGTATCTATTTTTTAGCTCCCTCTTTACGCACGGCAATCACCGTTATCCATCAATTACCCCCAACAGAAGCAACTCTCTGGTTAAGAATTTTAGGCCGGGGAAAAGTACAAGCAAGGGCGATCGATGAGTTAGAATCGTTACCAGAGAACCATCCTTTTCGGGTAAATGCTCTAGAATTATTATTAAACTTGAGAACCTCTTTAACTAACGATCAAGAGCTTGAACAGGAGGACAGAGAGTTAATTATGAGATTATCACCTTTATACACTTCCCGTCTTCGGGAAGAACTGGATGCTGGCCGTCAACAGGGTCTTCAACAGGGTCTTCAACAGGGTCTTCAACAGGGTCTTCAACAGGGTCTTCAACAGGGTCTTCAACAGGGTCTTCAACAGGGTCTTCAACAAGGAGAACGTCTGGTGGTAGAAAATTTATTGAAAGCTCGTTTTGGCAGTTTAGACCCAGATTTGTCCGTGATCATCGATCGCATTTTATTATTACCAGTGGAGGAGTTTACCCCTTTAATACTCAATTCATCTCGCACAGAATTAATTGCCCACTTTTCTAATTAGGGTCTGCTGAAAAAGTTTTTCCTGGGGGTAGGGTGTGGGGTGTGGGGTGTGGGGTGTAGGGTTTTACCGATTTTCAGGTGGTCAACTACCTAATTTTCAGGGAAAAAGTACCTCAATTTTCCCCCTGATCAC
>NZ_JADBUN010000040.1:0-26142 GCF_020245625.1 Microcystis sp. M049S2
CTGTGCAAATTTTGGTAATTGTCAATATTCCCATTATTAATAAAATGTTTTAAAAATATTATCTCAAAATCTCCCCAGAAAAGCAAGCAAAATTTTGCCAATAATTGATAAGTTTTGTTAAAAAGAAATGGAGAGATCAGCCTTTATTTTTTCCCTTGCAGTAAACCAAAACGAATTAAACCCGACTCGTAACCGCGCCGCATTAACCCTAAAGATAAAGCCCCTTGGATAGTAGTGTAACCGCTTGCTAACAGACCAGCGATCGCATCTGTGCTGAGGGCCGAATCAATCACCACATCCCAAAAGGCCGCCACCGATAGGGACCAATCATCGGTTTTTAGGTCTTGAAAGCCAACTTCACGGGCAATATCGGCGTATTCTGGCAAAGAAATCACATAGGGCAGACAATAAACCTGATAAATCTCGTTTAATAGTTTAATCTCCCCTTCCGTTAAATTACCGGCCAGAGAAGTGGTGGGACGATGACACCAAGTAGCCATCAAAAAAGTCCCCCCGGGCTGCAAAACCCGATAACATTCCCGCAGAAATTGCCTTTTATCGGGCATATGTTCGCCACTTTCCAAAGACCAGACCAGATCAAAATTATTCTCAGGAAAGGGGGTTTTTAGGGCATCAGCCACACAAAAACTGACTTGTTCTTCTAAATTGAACTCTTGCGCTCTTTGGCTGGCTCTAGCGGCTTGTACCGGGGAAAGGGTAATCCCCACCGCTTGGCTGTGAAATTTTTCGGCCAGATAAAGACTACTGCCACCAATACCACAACCTACATCAAGAATCCGATTAGCACCGGTGACATGACCCCAAGTTAATAATTCTTCTATTAAATCAATTTGTGCCTGACGGCGATCGAGTTTAATCTTGCCGCCGCGACCGTAGTAACCATGGTGCATATGTTCGCCCCAAATCCTTTCCCATAGTCCACTAGAGGAGTCATAAAAATCGGCTATTCGTTGATAAAGTTCCATGGTGATTTCCTAGTTAAGAGAGGCACTCTTGCCAGAGAGCCGAAACACTTACTTAACCCTAACCCGAAACTCTCAACCACGGACAAAACCCTTGAAAGTCTATCAATGGCTAGGTGGGGTGAAGACCATCAAACCCGACAGCAACCCCGAAAATCGTGTCAGAATAGATCAGTGTAGTCACTGATTATCTTTGAGAAAAATATTTATATGTTAAGACGGGACAGCTACGATTTAATCATTGTCGGGGGCGGTATAGTCGGAACCACCCTAGCGGTGGCCTTAAAAAATACAGGATTAAATATCGCTATGATCGAGGAACGTCCCCTAGAGGTGGCCGCCTCCCGTCGTCAAGCTTATGCCCTCTCCTTGATGTCCAGCCGGATTTTTACAGGCTTGGGTATCTGGGATAAAATCTCGCCCAGTATCGGTAAATTTCGTCATATTCGCCTTTCTGATGCCGATTACCCGATTTTTGTCCCCTTTGTGGTCGATGAGCTAAAAACCGATTATTTGGGCTATGTGGGCGAACATCAAGTGATTTTAACCGCCCTGCACAATACCAGCCAAGATTGCGATCGCATTGACTGGTTATCCCCTGCCAAAGTGTTAGAAGTGGAGTACGGAGCAGAAACAGCCACTGTCACCCTGGAAGAAGCCGGTCAAACCCGAAAAATCACCACAAAATTAGTCATCGGGGCTGATGGAGCCAAATCCGCTATCCGGCAAGGGGCGCAAATTAAAACCAAAGGTTGGAAATATTGGCAATCCTGTGTCGCTTTCACCATTAAACATCAACTCGATCGCAACGATACCGCCTTTGAAAGATTTTGGCCCACCGGTCCCATGGGCATTTTACCGCTCCAGGGTAATCGCTGTCAGATCGTTTGGACAAATCCCCATGAAGAAGCGAAAAAACTGCAAGAAATGCCCGAAGCGGAATTTATCAAGAAATTAGAGGCATATACGGGGGGATTACTGGGAAAAATAGCATTAGTTAGCCCCCGCACTCTCTTTCCCGTACAGTTAATGCAGAGCGATACCTATGTTAAACCCCGACTGGCTTTAATTGGTGATGCTGCTCACTGTTGTCATCCCGTCGGTGGTCAAGGTTTAAATTTAGGCATTCGCGACGCAGCCGCTTTAGCGCAGGTATTAAAGGAAGCAGTGGACAAGCAAGGGGATATAGGAGCGCTTTCTACCCTAAAATCCTACGAAAAATGGCGTAGATCGGAGAATTTAGCGATTTTAGGCTTCACAGATTTTCTAGATCGCCTGTTCTCCAATAACTGGCCGCCTATCGTTGTCATCCGTCGTCTCGGATTGGCAATGATGCGCGGTTTCCCCCCGTTGAAATTGTTTGCCCTGCAATTAATGACGGGATTAAAAGGACGTATTCCCCAATTAGCTAGGACTTGCTGAATAAATCTAAAAACCTTATTGGGTAAGACCTTTAGACTTTTTGTCAATCAAAAAGTACCAGATATGGGAGTGATCGAGGGGAAATTTAGGCACTTTTTCCCTGAAAATTAGGTAATTGGCCACCTCAAAACTGGTAAAACTCTACACCCCACACCCCACACCCTGTCCCCACGAACAACTTTTTCACCAAACCCTAGCTAGATAGCTGGCCGCTAATTCCGGGGATGGGGGAGAAAGGAAGAAAAAAAAAGCTTGCAAAATGCGGCGATTATCGCTATGATGGTTAAGGTTCAATATCGGGGCGTAGCGCAGCTTGGTAGCGCACTACTTTGGGGTAGTAGGGGTCGTGGGTTCGAATCCCGCCGCTCCGATTGCAGGAAAACAGAGAGTTAGGTAGGGATGCACCCAATCTCTACCTTGTCCTGTTTACTCGAAATTTTCTTAATTGATCAGCGTTTCTGATCAAGTTAGTTCACCATTAGGATCACTGCTGTAGTAGAAAATGTCTAATCAAATATCAGCTTACGGTTCCTGGAAATCACCGATTACCTCCGATCTAATTGTGGCAGCATCGATTAGTCTTGGCGGTGTAACTCTAGACGGAGAAGATATTTATTGGTTAGAAGGCAGACCACAGGAAAAGGGGCGAAATGTTTTAGTTAAATTAAACCCCGACGGCACAACTACAGACATCACTCCAGGGCCTTTTAATGTGCGAACTCGTGTCCATGAATACGGGGGAGGTTCCTGTCTAATTGTTGCCGGAACTATCTATTTTTGTAATTTTGCTGACCAAAGAATTTATCGCCAAACTGCTGATAGTTTACCCCAACCTCTAACACCAGAAAATTCCTGTCGTTATGCGGATTTAATTCTCGATGAATTTCGCAATCGTTTAATCTGTATTTGTGAAGATCATAGCCAAAAAGATCGGGAACCAGTTAATAGTATTGTCAGCATCGATGTGGATACGGGAGAAATAAAAACTTTAGTATCTGGCGATGATTTTTATACCTCTCCTCGCTTAAGTGCCGATGGTTCTCGATTAGCTTGGATTAGTTGGAATCATCCTAATATGCCCTGGGATAGTTCTTTTCTCTGGGTGGCGGATATTAATAATCTTTATTTGACTAATATTCGGGTTGTTGCTGGTGGTGAAAATGAGTCAGTGTGTGAACCGCGCTGGTCCGCCGATGAACAGTTATATTTTACTAGCGATCGCAATAATTTCTGGAACTTTTATTGCTTTAACTACGATGAACAAATAGAACAAGTTCTCGAACCAATTGATGCTGAATTTGCCTATCCTCATTGGGTTTTTGGTTTATCTAACTACGGCTTTGCCAGGGAATCACAGATTATTTGTAGCTATACAAAAGATGGTCGTTGGTATTTAGGAAGTATCGATACTGTTAATCGGGAATTTCGAGAAATTATTACTGCTGATACTAACATTTCTTCCCTACAAGTTAGCGATAACAAAATAGTTTTTATTGGCGGTTCTTTCAGGGAAGTAACGGCGGTTGTCTCAATGGATTTAGCCACAGGAACGAGAGAAATTCTCAAATCTTCCAGTAATTTAACTATTTCTAGCGATTATTTCTCGATTCCGGAAATGCTCGCTTTTCCCACCAGTCAGGGACTAACGGCCTATGCTTGGTATTATCCGCCCAAAAACCCCGATTATACCGCCCCCAATGGCGAATTACCGCCCCTTTTAGTCAAAAGTCACGGTGGACCGACGGCTGCGGCCACCTCTAGTTTAAGTCTGCGGGTGCAATACTGGACCAGTCGCGGTTTTGGCTATCTAGATGTCAATTATGGCGGTAGTACGGGTTATGGTCGTCAATATCGTCAGCGTTTGCTGGGAAATTGGGGAATTGTCGATGTGGAAGACTGCATCAACGGGGCAAAATATTTGGTTAATCAGGGATTAGTCGATGGGGAAAGATTGGCAATTTCTGGGGGCAGCGCCGGTGGTTATACAACTTTAGCAGCCCTAACTTTTCATGATACTTTTAAAGCAGGAGCTAGTTATTACGGAGTTAGTGATTTAGAGGTTTTAGCCACCGATACCCATAAATTCGAGTCGAGATATTTAGATAAATTGGTGGGACGTTATCCCGAAGAAAAGGAAATTTACTATCAGCGATCGCCTATTCATTTTACCGCTCAGTTATCCTGTCCAGTGATCTTTTTCCAAGGTTTAGAAGACCGAGTGGTTCCACCCAATCAAGCGGAAATGATGGTAGAAGCTTTAAAAGCAAAAGGTTTACCCGTCGCTTACGTTCCCTTTGCGGGAGAACAACATGGATTTCGTCAAGCTGAATCGATAAAACGAGCATTAGATGCAGAATTTTATTTTTATTCCCGTCTCTTTGGTTTTACTGCTGCCGACAATTTAGAACCCGTAGAAATTAAGTAGTCGTGCAAAGTTAATTTCCTAGGTCAGTAATCGGTGAACAGCAAATCTAGACCTAATATTATCTAAAGACTAAAAGTCTTTCTAGTTAAGAAACTTACCCGAATAGAAATGATTTTAATTGCCCCATGTTTTTCTTAGTCGCCTACCCACGATTCAGACATATTTGAGGAGAAATCGAGCAAATAGGTCGAGTTCGTAACTATTCTGATTGACTGGTATCATTTGAAATGACTACACAGCAATCGGCTCATAAAATTGGGCGATTGTCAACAGCTTTTGAGATGCGCTTACCCTTTTCTAAGTTGACAGTGGTTGCTTGACCAAGAACAAAAGGTAAGGCAGCGTAGGATTATTTTTTAATGTAAATACGAACTCCTTGAACTTCATCAACTAGCCGATAATTTTCATTGATAACCTTAGCGATTTCAGGAAAAACTTCGTGTCCCTGAGTTTGTCTATCGGTAAAGAAAAACATTCTTGGAGCTACAGCATCAACAAATAACTTAGCATTAGAATTAATAAGATCGTCTGCATACTGTTTGAAAAAATATTGCTGTAGGGGAGAGTATTTAACTGGCCCGATCGCACCGGCCCTTGTTGCTTGTATAAGTCCCGTGTCAACATATAGCTCTGATGCCCATCCCCAGACAGCCATAGATTCACCAGGAGAACCATACTTGAGAATAGTTTTAGCAATCGGACTAAGATAATTTCTAGCAAATCTTCGGCGATTATTAAGGTAAACATTATCTGATTTTATCATTGTGGCAACTTCTAAAAAACTACTGGCAACTGTAATAAAAATGACACCTGTTAAAAGAGATAACTTGAAGTTTGAAATAGTTAATTGCGACACTTGTAAGACTTGTGCGAGTTCACCTAGAAAAACGCCGATGAGAAATCCACTAGGTATGATTAGAAACAGCAAATAATGAGTAAACCCGTTCCCTGGTCTAATAATTGAATAACTCGATGCGACCAAAATAAATAAACTGTAATAGACAAAGCAAAATGTCTTGGACTTTTCTTGATTTAGGCTTAAGGAAACACGCTTTAATATTAGAAATGGTACTCCTAATATCAAGACAATTGCTGTTAATAAAAATAATATCTGTGTATCTGGCACTCCTCTTAACATCCGAAGAAATATGTTAATTTTTCTGAAAAAGCTTAGTTGATTTACGTTTCCCATCAAACCATGAGTAGAATAAATCAATAAATTCTGTTCTATGTAAGATTTCCAGAAAGCATCATATATTGAGAAAATTGTTAGATATAGTATGACCAGAGCGGAGAACAACATTCCCCCAAGAAAGAAAGCAGCAAGACTCCTGATGAATTGACCTCTCGCTCTGCTTTTTAGCCAGAGTATGTGCAAAAATATACAAGCAATTGAGAAAGCTATAGGAACTGACTGAATTTTGGCAAAAGGAGTAAGTCCAAGGGTAAAACCCAAGGCAAATATCAGCCGATTAGGATTAGATGAATTACCAGCATAATATTTACAAACGATTAACAAAGCCACACTTAATATTGCCACCGAAAAATGTTCACTTGTATAATGCACGTAGTCGAAAAATGTCATTAAGGCGACAGTTGTAACCACAGGAACTATTGCTAGGCGAGAAAGGCTCTTATCGTAGAGATTGGATAAGGCATAATAAAGACAAACAATAGCAGCAATTATCATAATTAAGCCGATCACACGACTACTAGCATATTCAATTCTGAACCCGAAAAAAGCTGGTAGAGTCAGAGGATAGACATTCAGAAGTCCAGATGAACCGGTATCTACCGCACGCCAAAAAACTGGATCCTTCAACAGTTTTATCGCACCTGCAGTAAATAGTGCCTCATCTGGGTTTAGCATTGGTGGCAAGAAACCTGGCCAGCGTGCTGCTACAATAAAAGTCACTAAGGAGATAATAAATATTAGATTTGACAATAAAAATTTCTGGAGCTTACCCGTGGGAGTTCTCAGGAATATGAGAGGAGAAAAAGCGCAAAAAATGAAGATAATAAAAGTGACTATTACCGATATTCTGTAGATAATTGGCAAAGATTCAACACTTGCCAAGTTGCTCAGTAGCCACCACCGTAAATCAATTTGGTTATTTATCATTTTTTCACCTTTTAGGGATCAATATACAAGATACAAGGATTTTTTCTTTTAGACGATTTTGCAGATCATTGGGAAAGATTTTTAACTGCTTCTGCACCGGCTTAGGAATGAGGCTCTTCTGGTTTCTGTGTGGAAACGAGGTCTATACTGATAGTTTCTTCGACAAAATAGTCCTAAAAGTGTTGCCCGATAAGCATTTCACGATTCCATAAGCAAAAATTATCACACAAAGTCGAGAAGAGCCGGAATGATAACTTCGTAATTCATCAAGCTTGTTCAGAGGGAGCATCTCATTTTTGCAAGTGAGTAATTAGGGTTTGCTGAATATTACTGGAAGCATTACTAGAAAGCAGTTTTGGGACTTTTTTAGCCAAAAAAGTGCCAGAAATAAACGTTGAGAAATCGATCCGAGGGACTCAAAAGCCTTGCACTTTCATTCGACTCCCGACGACTGACTCCTAACCCCACCAACAAACTTTTTCAGCAAACCCTAATTATAGCTCTTCTGGAACTCTGGCAAAAATCTTACAGTCTCTCAACTCTGGCTCTCTTATGGGGTAGGCCTTCAAGCGAGTGCTAACTGACAGAAACCCGAAATTTGAGTTTTTATTAGAAGAAAAGTTAGCGTTCGCTTGTCAAGCAAGGGTTTCAGAATCTAGATTTGGTCAGGGATTTGCGAAAGTCCCAGAAGAGCTTTATACTAAATCCTTTGAGTATAGGCTACTTGTGAGGACAGGCAAAAGGGAAGAGGCAAAAGCGGGAATAAATAATCAGTCTTTAATAACCAGATTTAGTATTATTTGCCCAGAACAACAGTAGATTTATTCTCCCCTAGTCCAGTGAAAAGGTGACAGTCAGGGGGGAAAGCTCAAAAAGAATTGACTCATAACTGGGAACTGTCAACTTAAAACTTACATCTGATAACTGATAACTGATAACTGAAATTAAACCACTTTAGCGATGGCTGCTTCTAGCTTATCCATAGCCTCATCTACTTCTGTTTCCGAGACAATTAAAGGAGGTACAAAACGGAGAACTTTCGGACCTGCGGGAGCAATTAATAAACCCTCGGCCAAGGCTGCATTAACAATAGTAGATGAAACCAACTCACTTTCTGAATTAATTTCCATACCATTAATTAAACCCCAACCGCGCACATCGACAAATAGATGGGGATATTGAGAAGCAATCACGCGTAAACGGCTGCGTAACTGTTCCCCTCGCTGCTGGACATTTTCGAGAAGATGATCCCGTTCAATGGTTTGTAATACTGTTAAAGCTGAGGCACAAGCGAACGGATTACCCCCAAAGGTACTCGCATGACTACCCGGTTCAAACACATCACAGAACTTTTTGCACATCATTGCACCGATGGGAATACCCCCCGCTAAACCCTTGGCAGAAGTGAAAATATCCGGTTCTACTCCCAAATTCTCATAACCCCAGAGTTTACCGGTTCTTCCGACTCCCACCTGTACCTCATCAAAGACAAGCAAAATGTTATTTTCGTCGCAAATTTGCCGTAAACGTTGGAAATATTCGATATTTCCCGGACGAACTCCCCCTTCACCCTGCAGCGGTTCCAACATAATCGCAGCCACCCGACGATTACCCTCATCGAGGTCAGCGATCGCATTTTCCACCGCTTCGATATCATTATAGGGAATATAGGCAAACCCCGGCATCAGGGGTTCAAAGTCTTTTTGGTACTTCGGTTGACCGGTTGCGGTGATGGTAGCTAAAGTCCGACCGTGAAAACTAGCGTGAGCGGTTAAAATAACTGGCTGTTCGAGGAAATCTAGAACCGTATGGGCATATTTCCGCACTAATTTAATTGCCGCTTCGTTCGCTTCCGCACCGGAATTACAGAAAAAGACTTTATCAGCGCAGGAATGATCGACAATCCATTTAGCTAGTTCCCCTTGTTCGGGAATATAGTATAAATTCGAGACATGATGGAGTTTTTGGATTTGCTGGCTAACCACTTCAATTAAAGCAGGGTGCGCGTGACCGAGGGTACAGGTGGCAATTCCCGCGACAAAATCAAGGTATTGTTTACCGGAAGTATCCCAGAGAAGACAGCCTAACCCTTTGGCGATCGCAATGGGAAAACGACCATAAGTATTCATCACATAGCTGTTAAAACTATCTCGATCGAAGGGTTGATTCGGGTTTAAATTGGGAGTGGGATCAACTAGGGTTGGTTCTAAAAGGGTTTCTGGACTCACTGGGGAACTCCTGCGCGATTAGACATAGGGGAAATTATAATCAAATCCGTCTGAGAAGGACGGGTTATTTAGATTAAAAACTGATTTCATTGTAAGTTACTAGACAGTGTTAGGGGTGAATTTTGCTTGTCTATCAGTGAAGATAAATATCGTCGTCTGCGTCAGGAATTAATCGGGGGAATTTTTGCCCTGATTGTGGTATTTTTGCTGGGTACGCTTTGGTATCATCTGATCGAGGGTTGGAGTTGGCTAGATTCGGCCTATATGACGATTAGTACCCTCGCTACCGTCGGTTTTGGCGAAATTAATCCCCTAGGTGAACGGGGACGACTGTTTACAATGGTTTTGATTATCATGGGAGTAGTCAGCATCGGTTATATTGTTAATCGCTTGACCGAAGCTTTAATTCAAGGCTATTTTCAAGAGGGACTCAAACAGAGACAGGAGAAACGCTTGATCGATCGACTATCAGAACACTATATCATCTGTGGTTTAGGTCGCACAGGCAGACAGGTAGCGATCGAATTTTACGCGGAAAATATTCCTTTTGTAGTCATTGATACAGACCCCCTACAGGTAAATCGGGCCAAAGAATTAAATTATATTGTTGTTCAAGGAGATGCCACCTTAGATAAATCTTTACAAATGGCAGGAATCGAACGCGCTATTTGTATTGTGGCCGCTTTAACTTCCGATGCGGAGAATTTATATACAGTGTTGTCTGCTAAAACTCTTAACCCGAAAATTCGCGCCATTGCTAGGGCCAGTACCGAGGAAGCAGTACAGAAATTACAACGGGCCGGGGCCGATGCGGTGGTATCTCCCTATATTACCGGCGGTAGAAGATTAGCGGCCGCGGCCCTACGACCCCAGGTGATGGATTTTGTTGATGGGATTTTAACCGGAACCGATCGATCATTTTATATGGAGGAATTTCTAATCGATCCGAGGACTTGTCCCTGTGTGGGTTTAAGTCTTAGTCAAGCACATTTAAGATATCGATCGGGGGCTTTAGTTTTGGCTATACGTCGCGCTGATGGTACGCTAATCGGGGGACCGACTGGCGATACGGAATTAATGGCCGGGGATCTGTTAATTTGTATGGGAACGGCCGAACAATTACGCAGTTTAACTCAGATTTTAATCCCTATGCGATCGGATGGTTTACGTTTACCGAAGCATTAGTTAAAGAATCGATAAAAAATCTACTGGTAGCATTGCGGGAACGGGGGAAACAGCAAAATCTCTTAGGTTTCGCGTTATGATTATTTCTAGCTTTTCTGATTCAGCAACGGCACTGGTAACGGCATCTTCAAAATCTTTCATCTGACTTGCCAATGCTTGCCTAATTATTGCGTCTGTCACCCTAGCAACTTGCAAATTCTCTAGAAGACTTATCACCAACTTTCTTGAGACTTCTCTTTCGTTTTTTCTAGACAAAATATAATAAATATTGGTGACGGCATGACCAGAAATATATCCTTGAGTTTTACCTGTCTTAACTGTATTGAATGCTTGTACAGATGCTGGAAAATGTGGTTCACGCTTACCCAAAACATCTAGCAATACATCACTGTCGAATAAGACTCGTTTCACCGATACTTCTCCACTAAATAATCAATATACGATTCTTTTGGGTCTTCTGATCCTAAATCAACAACCCCCACTAAGTTTCTTGTCCAAGGATCAAGATCGCTTAAGTCATCTGTTAGGGAATGAGAGGTAGTTTCTGAGGATACATTCTGACGAAAAACACGCCCATATTCTAATGCTTTCTCAAAAACCTCCTGATCAGAAATTGATCCAGAAAGATTATCTAACCAGTTTTCAGACGAAGATTTTTCAGTTTCTAAATCGACAACACCCACTAAGTTTCTTGTCCAAGGATCAAGATCGCTTAAATCATCTGTTAGGGAATGAGAGGTAGTTTCTGAGGATACATTCTTAGGATTAAATCGCTCTTGAATTCTGAAAATTATTAAACTATAATAGGCTCTCAATTGGGTGACTAAAGATTTGTCAGTATCTTGGAAATATTCGGTTATAGTACGATTAGAAACCGATAGAGCATTTTTAGCTCCCTGGTAAATTTGCTCTAATTCTGAATCGGCAAACATATCAATAAACACATCTATCGTTTCCGAGAGAAGGAGTGAACCTTCCACCACTCTGATTAAATCGGCTTTTTCTTCACCAGTCTTTCCCTCATTGATCTGAGCAAGGCCGATAAATAATTTAGCATAGGCAGTTACTCTATCGGTAAATTCATTGATAATCTCAATCAAATTTATTGCCGAACCCTCATTCTTATATTGTTCCCATACCTGAAACCATAATTCATCAATTTGACAAAATATATCGGCTCTTGCTTGATAAGTTTTAGAGTTATCCTTAACTTGCTCAACTAAAATCTTAGTTTCTTGTAGTAAATTATCCAGTATTATCCGATCAGAATCGGTGACAATTTGATCGAGTTTATCTGTAATATTTTGCAGATTTTCTAACAAAAATTGTCCTAAATTTTCCCGTTCGACTGAACTTGGCAGACTATTCATCGTATTTACCTCCCCTAAGACTGACGATCAAACAGAAATGAGTAGTCAAAATTATCAGCCCTAAACCTCCATTGTAACAATTTTGGGGTCTGAAAGGGTGATTATAGTTACTATAGCCTCTGAGGGAGATAGATTAATTACCGTTCACTCTTAATTCCCCTGACTCGGAGACTACTGACTCCGTACTCCTCAATCTAACGTCTGTCAGGAATTGAGAAATTGAGGATGAGATGTTAGTACAATCGGGGAATAGTAAAGGAAAAACCCCTATTGCTCATGAGTCCAAATCCCAATTCTTCCTCGCGATCACTGCAGCCGCTGCCGGTTCCCTCCATCCCGATACCTCCCTCGGAGTTAATCAAAGGAACCACACCAGAGATAAATCAAGAAATGACGCAAAAGGTGGCGACGCAGGCCAAACAAGTGCCAAATATGCCGCAAAATGGTCAAATATCGCCACCACGTTCTCCCCACAGTCGCGCCTCCAACCAACCCACCTTAGAATATTTGATCCAGTTTGCCTTTGATCGGGGTTATTCGGACGTTCACCTAGGGGTTGGAGAACAACCCCGGATGCGGGATCGTGGCGAAATGATTATTCTCGACTATCCTGAAATTGACATCAACACTTTTTATAGTTGGCTGCGCGAAATCCTCGGTGAAGAAGAAATCCTTCGCTTTAAAAAAGACCTAGAATTTGACGGTGCGACTCAGTACGAATTCGCTAGAGCGCGGATTAATATCTTTGAAAGTCTGCGCGGTCCGGGGATGGTTTTGCGTCTGATTCCCATGAAAATCCCCACTATGGAACAATTGCGCTTACCGATGGTCTTCCGGGATGTGTGCGATGTGCAGAAGGGATTGATTTTAATCACCGGTCCGACGGGTTCAGGGAAATCCACCACCCTAGCAGCCATGATCGATTACATCAATAAAGAACACCCCAAACATATTATCACCATCGAAGACCCGATCGAATTTGTCCATAAAAGTCGTCGCAGTTTGATCAAACAACGGGAAGTGGGAATACACACCCATGAGTTCGATAATGCCCTAAAAGCCTGTTTGCGGGAAGACCCAGATATTATTCTGGTGGGGGAGATGCGGGACAAAGTCACCGTCAATACTGCCCTGAAAGCTGCCCAAACCGGTCACTTAGTCCTGGGAACCCTGCACACCAACAGCGCTGTAAAAACCCTTGACCGGATTTTAACTCTTTATGGCGCCGAGGAACGGGAATCGCCGCGCTTGGCGATCGCAGAATCTTTGGTTTGTATTATTTCCCAGGGTTTATGTCGCAGCACCGACGGTAAACGGACAGCTTTTTACGATATTCTCCTCAATACAGAGGCCGTCAAAGATTACATTCGCAGCGGCAAAAATGACGAAATTATCGAATTAATGAGAGACGGCGAATACCACGGCATGATTACCACTAATCAATCCCTGTTTAACCTCTATCAAGAGGGACGGATTACTCAGGAGGTAGCCTTGGCCATGTCCCCGGTCCCCAATGAACTGGCGATGATGCTGCGGGGTAGAATCTAGAAAAACCCTGAAGGAAATTCTTCAGGGATCAAGAGTTTAGTAGGCTAGAAAAATAGAAGCTCCTACTTATTCTCTAGGGGAACCCCTCAAGTGACCACTTCCGCGATTGTGTTGCCCGATATTTTTAAAGGCATCGCCCTGTTTACCCCCGGGGGCGATCTAATTTACTGTATCGATCCTGATAAACAAACTCATTGGCATCTGAATCTCTGCGCTGCTCTCCAGTCCGCTTTAGGGTTGCCAGAACCCCCCCATTTTTTAGTTCCTAGTTTTACTGCTACCATCGATCGCTGGCGAGATCCCTATAGTCACCGTATTCATACTAGAGCCGAAGTCTATCCCCTTGTCCGTCGCTATCAGCCTTTATTAAATGCTATTTTCGCCACGGACGATCGAGCTTGGTTTACTGTACCCTGGCAGGAACAATCCTCTAATCCCACTATCTTAGAAACCTATCGTCAGCAGTTTCCCCAACTTTGGCAATCCCACGATCTGATTCTCCGTTATCAGGAGCGTACCCCAACCACTTCAGGGATTAATGCTGACTCTGACTATACCAATCCTAGTCCCAAGGGTTATGTTTTGCGGTTATTTGTCTCCGGCAATAATGCCAATACTAAACACACCCTAGAATCGATCCATCAGCTTCTAGAACGAGAATTACACCATCCCTATACCCTGAAAGTGATCGATATCTCTAAACATCCAGAACAAGCAGAATCTAATCATGTCTCTGCTATTCCCACTTTAGTCCGGGTTTGGCCGCAACCAGTGAAACGCATCATCGGCGAATTTGAGGATTTACCGCGAGTATTACAGATTATCGCCACCGCTTAGGGTTTAAAGACTTCTGACTCGATACCTCGCCACCATTCTCCCAATTTCATTAAGTCTTGCTGAATATCATCCAATTCTTGGATATATTCCTGTTGGGAAAGACTGGCGCGACGTTCTTGCAGTTTTTTGAGACGTAATTGCACCAACAGCCAAGGCTTGGAAATACCGTTAGTTTCTTCAATATAGCGGGCGATATCTTGACTATCCATAGTTTTCTACTGTTATTATCCCATATTTTGTCAAATTAACCCAAGAATCCTTTTTTTACTTGCAGAAGATTATGTTTGATTTTAGCCACTATTACCCCTACGCCGAATTAGTTTCTTTCCTGAAAAACCTAGCTTCATCCTATCCTAATTTAATTAGCCTCACCTCGATCGGTAAAAGCCACGAAAATCGAGATATCTGGTTAACTACCCTAACAAATCAAGCCACAGGCCCCTATTTAGAAAAACCTGCCTATTGGATCGATGCTAACACCCATGCGGGGGAAGTAACAGGTTCTGCCGTCGCTCTCTATACTATCTCCCATCTTTTGAGCCAATACGGTCATAATTCGCCAATTACCAGACTTCTTGACCATTACACTGTCTATATTTTGCCGCGATTAGCCGTGGATGGAGCGGAAAAATATCTCACCACTCCCTATATGTTACGATCGAGTATTCGCCCCTATCCCCACACGGATGAGAAACCGGGGCTATATCCTGAAGATATTAACGGCGATGGTTTAATCCTACAAATGCGCCAAAAAGATACCTGTGGCGCTTGGAAAATTTCTGAACAAGATCCTCGCATTATGGTGCGTCGCGAACCAGAGGAATTTGAAGGAACTTTTTACACTTTGCTCACCGAAGGTTTAATCCGCGATTACGATGGCTATAATTTTACCACTGCCCCCACCCTAGAGGGCCTGGATTTTAACCGCAATTATCCCGTTTATTGGGTTCCTGAAGGGGAACAACAGGGGGCTGGAGATTTTCCTTTTTCCGAGCCAGAAACCCGTGCAGAAGCAGAATTTTGGGCAAATAACACTAATATTAATGGCTTCGTTACCTATCATACCTATTCGGCAGTCATGTTGCGTCCCTATAGCACCCATCCCGACGAATATTTCCCCGTGGAAGACTTAGAAATGTATAAGTATATTGCTGATAAGGGAAAAGCAATGACTGGTTATGAATGCGTTTCTGTCTATCACGGTTTTCGTGATCATCCCAAAGAAGTGATTAACGGTGCCATGGATGATTATGGTTACGATCATTTTGGTTGGTATGGTTTTACGGTGGAGTTATGGGATGCACCCACCCAAGCGGGAGTGAAAAAAGATGATTATATTCAATGGTTTCGCTGGCATCCTTTTGAAGATGAATTGAAGTTACAGCGTTGGAATGATGAGAATTTAGCGGGAAAGGGTTTTATTAATTGGCAAAGTTTTGATCATCCCCAATTGGGAAAGGTGGAAATTGGCGGTTGGGACTTTAAAAATGTCTGGCAAAATGCCCCAGAAAAGTATTTACCAGATTTATGTGAGAAACAATGTCAGTTTACTATTGCCCATGCTTTGATGTCACCTCTTTTAGCTATCTCTCGTCTCGATCTTAAGTCGGAGGGCAATGGTATTTATCATCTGGTTTTACAGTTAGAAAATCAGGGATTCTTACCCACTTATACCAGTAAAAAAGCACTGGAAAGAAAGATAGTTCGTCCCATTCAAGTCAAGTTAAATTTGGTCGATGATGCGAGTTTAATAGTGGGAAAATTAGAGCAGGAAATCGGTCACTTAGAAGGGCGATCAAATAAAGTATATAGTAGTCTCGCTCACGGTTTAGATTATCGCTGTACGGTGGAATGGGTAATTAAAGGAGTTTCTGGTCAAGAAATCGAGATTGTCGCTATAGCTGAAAGAGCCGGAACAGTCAGACAAAAAGTAATTTTATAGAGCTATTTTGTTCGATAAAATTGTTAAATAAGTCTCGTGGGATTCCGTGGGTAAAACTCGCAATTTTTGGCTACGAAGATCCGGTTCTAATCCCAAAGCTTCTAAAGGAATTACTCCTAATAAATTGTTTTGACCTCTGGGTAATTCCAAACATTCAAAAGTCCCTTCCCGTCCCGCAATAATCAAGGTGGCATCGCGAAAAATTCTCGCTTTTCCTATGCCTTTAGCCGTAGCCACATCTACTTCTTTTAAAAGCTGTAAACCCAAGCGGGAGATGACTTCCGGCACCAGACAAAGAGTAGTTGCCCCCGTATCCACCAAGACATTTTCTAGGGTAAGAGAGCGAATTTGTTCCGGCGCGATCATACCATCTTCCGCACGAATTTGATCGGCGCGATTGATAACTGTAATCGTGGTGTAGATTTTGCCCATATCTTCTGCAATAATTGCTGGCTCAACCATAATACTAGCCTCAATTCTACCCCTAATTATACCAGAATAATTGCCAACAACACTGTCTAGTAATTTTAATTATTAATCCGGCCATCGGGCATAATTGCACCGCGGAAGTTAACTCCCATGAGATTAGCACTCATTAACTCAGCACGAGTTAGATTAGCATTACTTAAATCAGCACCGGTGAGATTTGCTCTAGCAAAGAAAGCATCGATTAAATCCGCTTCCCTAAGATTAACTCCTGAAAGATTAGCCCTTCTTAAGTCAGCATGATTCATTCTTGCCGCTTGAAAATTAGCTTGACTAAGATTAGCTCGATCGAATTTTACGTGAGTCATAATTGCACTATGGAAATTTGCACCTATTCCTTCCGTATCGCTCATTTTTGACCGCA
This sequence comes from Microcystis sp. M049S2, assembly GCF_020245625.1. Taxonomy (NCBI): domain Bacteria; kingdom Bacillati; phylum Cyanobacteriota; class Cyanophyceae; order Chroococcales; family Microcystaceae; genus Microcystis; species Microcystis sp. M049S2. Next base: position 16,913 of record NZ_JADBUN010000040.1, read on the forward strand.
CTAAATTGGCTCCCGCTAGATTTGCTCCCACTAAAGACACCCCGACTAAATTGGCATCAGTGAGTAAAGCACCTTGGAGATTAGCATTAGTTAAATCCGCATTTCTGATGTCAACATTGCACAAATTAGCCTCCTTTAAATTGGCTCCTACTAGATTAGCGCGCACCAGATTAACCCCTCTCATATTAGCCCCTTGCAGGTCGGCGCGATAGAGATTAGCTCCTTGTAAATTAGTGTTACTATTTTTCTTTTCCTGACGCATATTTGTTCCCCGCAAACAAGCACCAGTGAGGTTAGCACTACTTAAATCAGCCCCTCGTAAATCCGCCCCGATCAAGTTAGCATCAAGTAGAATAGCTAGGGTTATATCAGTATCACGAAGATTAGCCCCTTGTAGCATCGCTCCGTGTAAATTGGCACTGCGTAAATCTGCCCCATTTAAGTCAGCTTGGTTGAGACTAGCACCACTTAAATTAGCTGTCACAAGATTAGCTTGAGCGAGATTAGCCCGGTTAAGATAGGTAAAGAGAAGATTGGAGCCGTGTAGATCTGCTTGATTTAAAACAATGCCAATTAAGTCAGCACCAACTAAATTAACTCCGGGTAATTTTAAGCCACTAAATTGAGTTTCTCCCGCGGCATAACGTGCAATTAATTCGTTTGGTTTCATAGGTAGAATATCCAGATAAATTGGGGTAAAAAATTAGAGAATTCTTTGTAAAGCTTGCAACAGAATACCGGCGGTTTGAACGTTAGCATCCCTATCCATTTGGGTTTGAGCAATATGGTATAGTTGAATTTCGATATCCTTGAGAGATTTCCCACTTTCGATCAGTTTTTGTAGTAAATCTTCTAGGGTATAACTTCGCAGAGTTAACCAATCTTGACTGTTCTGATCCCAAGGATAAAATAGGAGCGAGAAAATTAATATTTTGGCTCGTAAAGGATTAGCATAACGCAAAATTTCTAAACGAATTTCAAAGGGGTCATAGTCAGAAATTTGTGGGTAATTACTGGGGTTATTGTTTAAGAAAGCTGGCTCGGCAAAGGGCAATTCCATTGTCGAAGAGGCAAAATCCACAGGTTTACTTCTAGAGGAAGAGAAAGATGAAGTTTTAGCCGAAGAATCACAATCATCATTTAGATGAACCATTTGATCATTAAAGATTTGACTTTTTGACTCATTATCCTCTTCTTTGTAATCGTTATTAGTATCGTAGAGAGGCTCTAGCTGGGTAAGAATAATCTCAGCTAGGGACAGGTATAGAGCTTTTTTATTAATATTTTCGGCAACTTGGTTGAGAGTTTCTCGCAAGCTTAAGAAATTAGGATTGTTTTGCCTCAGTTCTAAAATAATATTTTTTAAGCCATAATTATTAATCACCGATAGATCATTTTCCCAACGATTTTTACAGGCGGCAAACATTAATTTTTGCATTCTCTCCGTCTCTAGATGATTTCCTAGGCTATTAACCACCTGTCTTAGGGAATTATCTTCCCCGTTGTTGACAGCATTATTAACGGCGGTAAATCTAGGGTTAACTGCTGGTTCTAATGGTGATAATTGGGTGTCATAGGCGGCAGCAATATTACTATATAATTTACTGATTTGCTCAATAATAACCGTGGCTACTCCCGCATAAACTTCAGGACGATTTAGGGTTTTAACTAACTTATAAACAGAAAAAGTTAATTGTTCCTTACTGGTTTTGAGTTGCACTAACTCCTTCACCAAGTCTTCCATCGCCACACCGTCTAAAGTATTAGGATCATTTTCCCAATATTTTTTACAGATATAAAAGATTAATTTTTTGATCCGTAATTTTTCTTCGTGGCTGTCGAGATAGCGAACTACCTGATTAAAAACGTCACTGGATAATTGCATAGTAACCTCTGATCCGAGAAAGTCGCCCACCCTCGCACACCTCTACTATGAGGTTATGCTATTGGTCTCTCGCAAGTTAGCTTGCCGGAATATATAAGTTATTTCGGCTCTTCTGGCGCTCGAAGATATTCTAGCCTAAAAGCGTGCAGCTATTGAGTTCGGTTTGCTACATTTGGTCCCTAAAATTCGCAAAAGATTATTTTTTCGCCTTTCTCGTTTTTAGTACAAATGTTCGAGCAAAATCGGAGTAAAGTCTTTAAGTTTAGGCGATCGATGCCCGATAGGGTTAGAGTAATCAGGGAGAAACTGATTTATCGAGAGGCCATATCATCCTATGCTAGAACTCTATCAATTTGAACTATCTGCCTATTGCGAGAAAGTCCGTCTCATCCTTGACTATAAAGGACTTGCCTATAAAAAAAGGGACGTGGTGCCGGGGGTGGGACAATTAGAATTATTCCGTCTTTCTGGACAGCGACAGGTTCCCGTCCTCAAGGATGGTGATACCTATATTGCCGACTCGACGGAGATTGCTTTTTATCTCGATCGCAAGTATCCTGAAAAACCAATTATCCCTACAGATCCCCTCCAACGGGGTCAATGTTTATTAATCGAAGAATGGGCCGATGAATCCCTGGGATTAAAAGGAAGAACCGCTTTTCTCGGCGCTTTTGCCCAAAATCAAAACTTTCGTACCGCTTTTTTACCCCGGGAAACTCCCGATTTTATGCGCTTGTTGCTGGGTTCCTTGCCGGGGGAATTAATTGATATTTTTGGGACGGGTGTAGGTCTGGGAAAAGATGCTATCAATACGGCTAAAAAAGGGCTACAACAGGACTTAGAAGCTTTAAACCTCATTTTAGCCAATCGTCCCTATTTAGTCGGGGATCAGCCTACTTTAGCCGATTTAGCCGTGGCGGGATTAAGTGTACTGCTTCAGTTTCCCCAGGGTTCCTATCTCAACTTACCCCCGGAATTGCAAGGCAAGGGGATTCCGGGGTTAGCTGATAATAGCGCCTACGAGGGCTTTTTTGTCTGGCGCGACCGTCTTTATAGTCAATACCGTCAAACTATTACCCCTGGTAATTCCACCCCTCCCATCGATTCCCCCACCTCCATCCAGATCGAATAGCAGAGCTTGACTAGGGTGGTGGGGTGTGGGGTGTGGGGTGTGGGGTGTGGGGTGTGGGGTGTGGGGTGTAGGGTGTAGGGAGATTAAATAAAAGCAATCTACTGATCACTGATTACTGATCACTGATTACTGATCACTGTTAAGATTCGCGTAAAACGTAGCCGACACCGCGCACGGTATGAATGAGGCGTTTTTGACCACCAGCCTCCATTTTCAGGCGTAAATAGCGAATATATACCTCAATAACGTTTGATTCTCCTTGAAATTCGTCTCCCCAGACATTTTCGAGAATTTGATCCCTTGATAATACTTCTTTCGGGTGAATCATCAGGTAGCGCAGCAGTTCAAATTCCTTCATCGTCAACTCAATATTTTTGTTTTTATAGGAGAGACGACGAGTGACTAAATCTAATACTAAGTCACCGAAGCGCAATTGTTCGGGGATAGTTTCCAGAGGTTGCAGGTAAAAACGGATTAATTTGAGAAAAGATTGCGAATTATAGGGTTTGAGAAAATAATCGTCGGCTCCCGCTTCCAAACAGGCGAGACGTTCTTCTAGGGTTTCTTGAGATACTAATAAAATAATATAAACGCGACTTCCCTGGGAACGTAAACGACGACAAAAAGTCACACCCGCTTCCCCCGCCAGGAAACGATCGAGTATAATCATCGCTGGCTGCCAACTTTCCACTTCTGGGAAAGCGATATCAATGCTAGGCACAATCAGGGGACGATAACCTGCTTCTTGCAAGTCCGCACTAGCTAATTTAGCGATATTCTCCTCAATTCCCACCAAGAGAATCGAAGAACTCAGAACTGGTGTACTCATTAGTCGGCAGCGGTAAAGAAATAGGGAAGATGGGGAGGGGACTAGCCAATTATACTTAATTGATTCTCGCCTAACCGATTTTAGATAAAAAAGTTAAGGCTGTGGTGCGTTGGACAAAATCACCATTGACAGACCAACCAATCACTCGATCGGGGGACGACCAGAGGCTAAGATGATCTACAGGGGGATCCGCATAAAAATTTTCTTGACCGCTACCCAATAAACAGGAACTCCAATGGGTAAAATAATCGTGACTAAGGCGATAAATGGGAAAATTACCGATTAATGGCACTCCCCAACCGTCCAGAGCAATTAAAGCTCGAATTTTCACCCCTTGAGCTTGCCAATAATAGGCTAAAGCGATCGCATTTACCACCCCCGCACTAAACCCAATCAAGGTTAGGTCTTCTCCCGGTAAAAAAGCTTCATTTAAGCAAGAAAAAGGAGAAATAATAATATAGGGACGTAATTTGACCGATTTACTCCCCAGATGTCCTAAAAAATCCTCGGTCAATCTAGAATCATGAAAACCAGGACAAATCACTAAGGTCATAAAATTAATTAAAAAGCAATGAGGAGACAGTAATCAGTAATCAGTAATCAGTAATCAGTCATCAGTCATCAGTTATCAGTCATCAGTTTTTTCTCCCTGCTCCCCTACTCCGTCTCCCCTACTCCGTCTCCCCTACTCCGTCTCCCCTACTCCGTCTCCCCACACCCCACACCCCACACCCCACACCCCACTTCCCCTAATCTTGCCACCTATGACCGTAGAATCCAGCTTACAACAGTTAAAAAGAGCTTCATCGGGACGATTACCCAGCAGTTACGGGGTCTATTTTAAGAATACCCTGGTGGCTCTCTGTCATGCTCTTGAAGATCATATCTTGCAAACTAGCAGCCCTGATAGTACAAATAAACCACTGGTCTTAGTCACCTTTCAACAGGGAAAATGGTATTTACAGGAAGCAGAGCGCTATTTAGATATCGCTCGCTCTTCTCGTCATATTGCGATCGCTGCCGTGGCCGATAGTGGTTTTTCTGAGCATAAAACCGGCAGTTTAGAGAATGTTTCGCTAGTGAACTTAGATAATAGCGATAGTTTGGTTAATGAGTGGAATTTAATCATTCTTTCCCCCGATTACGCCTCCATGGTACTCTGTCATGAGTTATCCCCGGAAGAATACCGGTCCGATAGTCAACCCCAAATAGACACGGAGCGAAAATTCTACGGTTTATGGACATTCGATCGCGATTTAGTCGAAAAAGCCGCTAGGATCTTAATTGAGCGTCTGCATCCCTATAATCCCAGTCTAGCGGCCGATTTAAGCAGACAACAGCAGGAAATTAGTCAAAATATTAATCCCATTCCCACGGATTTAACCGGAGTAGTCTCTCGCATTGTCACCTATCTGCAAACCAGTCAACAGCAGTTAGTCACCGTCAGCAGACAAACGCGAGAATTAAGCGACTTAGAAGGACAAGCATCCCGTTTAAATAAAAATTTAGCCGCTAATAAACTGCAAGCTTTTCTAAGAATGGCTCAAAAAGTCGATGAAAGAGATATTGATAATCCCCTTGCTTCTCTACAGGTGGCCGCTTTAGCGGAAATGTTGGGACAATTGCTCGATTTACCCACCCTGAGATTGCGACGCTTACGATTAGCAGGTTTATTATACCGCATCGGTCTAGCGGAGGCTCCGATCGAAGTTTTTAGACAGCGTGCCAGTCAGTTAGAGGGAGCAAATGCGTTATTTTGGCGGGATAGATCGGTATTAGGAGCGCAATTACTCGCCACTATGCCCGAATTAGCCCCAATTCAACAGATTATTTACCATGAGTTTGAATACTGGGATGGTGGCGGTGTTCCCAACGGCTTAAAAGGGGAAGAAATCAGCCTAGAGTCGAGAATTTTAGGATTATCAGCCTATTTTCAGGAATTAACTCAACCGCGAGGCGATCGACTAGCTCTAGATTTAGGAGCGTCCCTAGAGCGTTGTCAAAATTATAGCGGGATTCGTTTCGATCCCGCTTTGGTAGAAAAATTAACTTCGGTAATTCGTCTGTGCGAAATGGGATGGATGCAATTACCCGATCGCCCTAGTCAAGTCCCCGCCGTCTGGTTAGAATCAGTTTAGATTAGGGTCTGCTGAAAAAGTTTTTCCTGGGGGTAGGGTGTGGGGTGTGGGGTGTGGGGTGTGGGGTTTTACCCATTTTCAGGGGGTCAATTACCTAATTTTCAGGGAAAAAGAGCCTAAATTTCCCCCCCGATCCCCCCAAGGTCTGGCACTTTTTGATGGGAAAAAAGTCTAAAATTCTTATCCAACAAGGTTTTTAGATTTATTCAGCAGACCCTAGATTAGACTCCGATTAAACTCTGCATGGCACGTCCCATATTAGCCGGTTTAAAAGCTGCCATGGCCGCGGTCGGTTCATAGCCGCAATGTACCATACAATCGGCACATTGAGGATTGCCACTAGCCCGACCGTAGTTATCCCAATTGGTTTCTTCTAAAAGTTCCCGAAAGCTTTTGTAATGTCCTTCGTTGAGCAGATAACAGGGTTTTTGCCATCCTAAAAGACTATAGCTAGGACTACCCCAAGGGGTGCATTCATAGTCTTGTTCACCGATGAGAAAATCGAGAAAGAGAGGATTATGGTTAAAATTCCACTTTTTCTGGCGTGATTTCCAGGGTGAGAGAATTTCTCGGAATAAAGCTCTAGTTTGCTCCCGTTTCAAGAAACTATCTTGATCCGGGGCCCACTCATAACTATAACCCGGGGAAATCATCATGCCATCGATGCCCAAAGTAGCGAGAAAATCGAAAAATTCCTGCATTTCTTGCGGATCTGTGCCTTCAAAAACCGTGGTATTAGTAGTAACCCGAAAACCTCTCTCTTTCGCCGCTTTAATCCCTTTTACTGCCTTATCGAATACTCCCTCCCGATCCACACAGCGATCGTGATGTTCTTTGAGACCATCCAGATGAACACTAAAGGTAAGATAGGGTGAAGGAGTAAATTTATCCAGGCTTTTTTCCAATAACAGGGCATTGGTACACAGATAGACGAATTTTTTTCTGTCCACTAAACCCTTGACAATTTCATCGATTTGTGGATGTAAAAGCGGCTCGCCCCCGGGGATGGAAACCACGGGAACCCCGCATTCTTCCACCGCTGCGAAACATTCTGCCGGGGTAAGATGATTGCGGAGGATTTCCGGGGGATGTTGAATCTTGCCGCAGCCAGTACAGGCTAAATTACAGCGAAATAGGGGTTCTAGCATTAAAACTAAGGGAAAACGCTTTTTTCCTGCTAGACGCTGTTTCAAGATATAGGAAGCAACCACTAAAGCTTGTTGTAGTTGGACAGCCATTTGCTCACACCAATAGGATTCTAAGTCATTATAGACTGTTAACAGGACATCAAGGCATAGAACCCTAGAAAATGGCAAGATAAATAAAAGCTGAGGGCTTTTTTGGCTGTTTACTTGATTATCATCTTGATCTAGCTGATGGCTTCAAGACTACTGACTTGAAAGTGGGAAGTGGGAAGTGGGAAGTGGGGAGAATAAATAAAAAAGTCTCCTATCTCCTGACTCCTAACCTTAACGACAATTTTTGATTTTTACCAGAGGTCTATTATGGGTTCTTTAGGCGATCGCTTTAAGAAATTTGCGGGTAAAACTCGCTATGTGGTCTGTCGCTTATTTTTGCATCTCTACGGCCAAGAAGTCGCACCTCTGATCGGTATTCTTAATCGTGCCGGCCGGGAAGCGATCGATTCCGAAGGCGATTTAGAGGTCATGGGAGAGGGTTTAGTAGAAATTTGTCAAAATCTGCTGCAGATGAACCTCTATTGGTTTTCTGTGGCTAATGAGGGCGATATTTTTTGGAGTGAGGGGGAAGCGGGAGACTACGTTAACGAACTGTTTACCGATTCCGCGGCCAGATACCTAAGTGAATCGGTGTCTGGGGAAGTGGGGGAAAACGAACCCTTAACTTTACCCGTCACCGATAACTTAGTTGTTATGATCACAATAGCATTCGAGGGTGAGAGTGCTGCTTTAGAAACTAGCCTAGCCGATCGAGAGGCCCTGGAAGATGGTTTAAAATCAATAATTAACCTTCACTACCAAGGTCGGCTGCGTGCCATTCAGGTACATTTTTCTCCCGCTCAATTGGGAGATGAATTGACCAATGAGCAACTATTACTCAATTTCCCCGAATTGCTGCCTTTATAGTCTTAATTTTGCCCTTATGCTGCGCCAAGTAACGACAATTTTTTTAATTCTTACCCTTTGTTGCACAACGGTGGCCTGTGGTTCCTCGTCAAATCAAACTCAGTCACCGTCGGCTAATAACAGTAGTGTAAGACAAGAATCCAATCAGGTTAGTAGCGGTCGCTACGAGGTGCAACAAGCTACCTACGATGACGGAGATGGCACTTATACCCTAATGCTGTTAAACACCCCTGGGGGGACTTCTCCCCTCTTCCGCACCACTAACCTGCAAATGGCTAGATTAACCGAGGAGGACATTGCTAAAGGGGAAAAAACCGCAGTAGAAATCAACGGTGATCAGGCTACCCTGTACATGACCGAAGATTTTAAAATCGAGTATGTCCATAATGTCACGGAAGTGCGGAACAATCCCCAAACCGGACAACAGGAAACCGTAGTGATTCGACAAGAATCGAGTTTTTGGAGTCCTTTTTTCGGTGCTGTTGCTGGTCAAGCTTTGGGTAGTTTGCTCTTTCGTCCTCAATACTACGTTCCTCCCCTCTATACTCCGGGAGGTGTGATGACCGGTTTTGGTGGTTACGGTTCCACCTATAATCAGGCAGTGGATCAATACCGGACTAAACATAATAGTCCACCTCCGGCGGTCAAAAATCGGCAAACTCTCCGTTCTACCGGCAATTTACGTCGTTATCCCAGTAATACTTCCTCTAGTCCCAATCGCAGCACCACCACCACCACAAAACCCAGTGGTTCTGGTTATGGTTCCAGTACCCTGAAGAATTCGGGTAAATCTGATAATGTCAAACGTTCTCCTAGTTTCGGTTCCTCTGGTTCCCGTCGTACCCCTAGTCGCAGTGGTTTCGGCAGCAGCAGACGCGGCCGACGTTAGGAGGATTTGACTGGAGTGGTGGAAGATTAACCCTGTCTTCCCCACCTCAGAGATTGGGGATGGCAGCTACTTAGGGTTTGCTGAATAAATCTAAAAACCTTGTTGGATAGTAATTTTAGACTTTTTCCCCATCAAAAAGTGCCAGACCTTGGGGTGATCGGGGGGGGAAATTTAGGCACTTTTTCCCTGAAAATTAGGTAATTGACCAGATGAAAATCGGTAAAACCCTACACCCCACACCCCACACCCCAC
>NZ_JADBUN010000041.1:0-13129 GCF_020245625.1 Microcystis sp. M049S2
CCATTGTTACCGGCCACGTCACTGTAGCTATCGGCTGCCACGGACACCGAGCCAATGGTTTCCACAGCATCGTCGGCCGTGAAGATGGCCGTATAGCTGTTGCCATCCACTTGGGTGAAGTCGCTCAGGGTTCCGCCGCTGACGTTCACATCACCGGCTGTGAAGCCATTCACAGTTTCGCTGAATTCAAAGGTGACTAGAGAACTGTTAGTTCCGTCGTTCAGGGAAGCATTAACGATATCGACCGTCACTGTGGGTGGGGTATTGTCGTAGGGAACGAAAACAAATTGCCCATCTACCGCCTTGATACCACCAGTGCCATTGACGCTTGTGGCTCTGACACCAAGGGTGACAACACCCTGAGCCAATAACGATTCAATCTCTACCCCTTGATCCTTGCTGTAGCTGTAAGTGTAGGTATTACCCGCAGTCAGAAGATTGCTGCCATTATGCTCCGTTCCCGTTAACCCCGTATCGGAAATCTTGTCGTACCCATCCCAGACGATACCAGTCCCATTCATATTGAGACTGTTATCCTTCGATAACAATCTGATAGTCCCATCCGCGTTGCTATCGCCATTCGACCACCAGAATGCGTTGAGGTCCATTGACCCCTTCTTCATATCAACAGTCCATTGATTTGTGACTGTGTTGTAAGAAGCGGTGAACCAGAGAGCCTGGGTGGTGTCGCCGTATTCCCAGATGTAAGTGCCTTCCTGCAATGTCATAATAAAAATTCCCAATCAACAATTCTATACATACGGCAGATTCAGGCTCAGTCTGGTACATCTTCTAAGTGGAAAGGCTTATCCAATAAGGAGTTATCGGTACAAAACGGACAGAAGAATCGCCGTATCTAAATGATAACAGATTATGTAGCGTATGTAACCATTTAGGGGGGGCAAGCAGCCAGTGGCATTGATTCTGTGGAAGGATTCTCCTGGGGTAGCAGAGAGGGAGAATTACTACTCCTCCCAGAGGCGCGAAGGGTTCCTCGGTCATAAATTGCAAAATATTGCGGTTCTGAGAACGCAGGTTCGTCACTGCCGTCAGCATCTGCGCCCTGAAAGGGTGACAACGAGGTTAAAGTCTAGGCTGGGTGTAGGCTGTGGGGAGTTTTTTGCTGTGAACAGTAAACAGTGAACAGTAAACAGTAATCAGTGCAAAGACAGTAGGAAACTTCTATTTAATACTGCACACTTAAAACTCGCATCTGATAACTGATAACTGATAACTGATAACTGATAACTGCTATAAACCCCCCCAAACTAATCGGGCTGCCCAAAAGGGAATTAACAAAAATAAAGCAATAAAATCAGCCGATCTTAACTGTAATTGGTGCCAGCGCACTTGATGCTGATTGGGACTGGTAAAACCGCGAACCTCCATAGCGATCGCTATTTGTTCGGCGCGCAAAAGCAAATTATCTAGTAATTTTTCCACTACTGTTAACCAGACGTTTAAACTTCTTTTAATCCCTAATTTTTGCCAATCGATCGCCCTAGTTCGCACTGCCCTAGCCAGATTTTGCACTTCTTCTAAAACCAGAGGAATAAAGCGCAAAGAGAGGGTCAGAGTCAGAGAAATTTCCGTCACCGGCACATTAAATCGCCGTAAAGGACTCATTAAATTCTCTAAACCTTCGGTAATTTCTTCCGGCGCCGTCGTCAACAAAAAGAGATTAGTGCTATAAATCAAAGTAAAAACTAACGTACTAATTCTCACTGCTAATTCCAAAGAACGTCGGGTAACAAATAAACGGCCTCTATCCCATAAAACATACTGATAATCACTTGCTGGCGGTAAATTCAGCCCTTCCTCTGGTAAACGCGGCTGAATACTCACCCCTAAACCATCGGGAGTGATAGCAGTAATCAGAAAGACGATAATCGCTAAAAATATCAGCCAGCCCATCTGTTGCCGCCAGACGCGGGGAGGAATAGGAGCCAACAGGGTTAACAACATTAACAATCCCACCAAAGCTAAACGCCACCAAGGATTAGCCAATAAAGGTGCCGCTAAAAAAGCCATTAACCAGATAAATTTTACCCGCGCATCTAGTTGATGTAGTCGGGTAATCGGTTGATCGAGATAAAGACCGATGGGCAAACTTCGCAATAAATCCATAAATTAGACCTTGGTGGCTCTATTAACCGTTTTTTCCACTTCTCGCGCCGGTTTGCCGCGCCAGATTAAGCGGATCGGGGTTCCTTTAAAGCCTAACTGTTGCCGGAATTGCCCTTCGATGTAACGGCGATAGTTATCATTAAAGCGCTGGGGATCGTTAACAAAAAGGGCGATCGTGGGGGGTTGACTCGATACTTGCGTGCCATAGTATAGTTTCCCCTGTTTTCCGCCTCTGGTGGTGGGGGGATTGTGCCATTTAACCGCATCTTCGATCACATCGTTGATTACCGAGGTACTGACGCGACGACGGTGAGATTCGGCGGCAATATCGACTAATTCGAGGATTTTGGTGACTCTTTGCCCCGTCATGGCACTGACAAAGATCATTTCTGCCCAATCCATGAAATACAGCCGATCTTGGAGCATTTTGGTGTAAGTATTGATGGTGTAGGTGTCTTTCTCCACCGCATCCCATTTATTGACTACTAGCACCACCGCACGCCCTTCTTCAATGATTCGCCCCGCTAATTTTAAATCCTGTTCGGTGACACCATCTAGCACATCGATGACGAATAACACCACGTCAGACCGGCGAATGGCCTTAAAAGCACGGTTAATACTGAAAAATTCGGCTCCATAGTCCACATTCTTCTTACGGCGAATGCCTGCGGTGTCAATTAACCGATACACCTGTCCTTCTCGTTCGATTAAAGTATCGATCGAGTCTCTGGTGGTTCCCGAAATCGGACTAACGATCGCCCGTTGTTGTCCGGTTAAAGCATTGAGAAGACTGGATTTACCCACGTTAGGACGACCGATAATTGCCACTTTAATCTCTTCATTTTCGGGAATTTCCGCCCCGGGTGGCAAATATTTAATCAGGGCATCAAGTAGTTCTCCTGTACCAGAGCCGTGAATGGCCGAGATGGGGAAGGGTTCACCGATGGCTAATTCCCAGAATTCCGTCGCTTGCAGGATACCCTGTTCCACCGATTCACATTTATTGACTGCCAAAAGTATCGGTACATTTTGCTGTCGTAACCAAGCGGCAATTTCTCGATCGCCGGCGGTAATTCCTGCCTGGCCATCGACGACAAAAATCGCCACACTTGCCTCTGCTAGGGCGATTAAAGCCTGTTCGCGGATTAAAGGGAGAAATTCGCTGTCATCGTTAAAAACTAGCCCTCCTGTATCGACAATTTGAAAATCTCGATCGCACCAGAAAGCTGGTTGATAGGTGCGATCTCTGGTAATCCCGGGTTGATCAAAAACGATCGCCTGTTGATCTCCAGCGATACGATTGACGAGGGTAGATTTGCCCACATTGGGACGACCGATAATAGCGACGACAGGCAGTTTCATAAGAGGGGGAGGGGACGGAAATTAAAGACCCAATATTCTATCATAGCGATTTGCGATCGACCTTGGTTGATTTATCTGTTTCTGTTCGGCACTGAGACATTGAATACTTTAGTCTGTAGAACTTTGGTATACAAAAGACTAGACTTCAGGTTATGCAATCTGGTCAACTAGAGCAAATTTTAGGACGAGAGCTACAGCGTTATCGCCAAGAAAAAGGGTGGTCGCAAGAGTATTTGGCGGAAGTAACAGGTCTGCATAGAACTTACATAAGTCAACTAGAGCGAGGATTAAAAAGTCCATCGGTGAGAGTGCTTAGTCATATTACTAATGCTTTAGGTCTGAGGATGAGTGAATTTTTTTCTTCCGTAGAGGAATCCCTAAGTGTTAACGAACGACGAGACTAAAAGACTAAAGCAGGCCATTCTAGCCGCAATTGCCTCACCATTGATTGGCTCGATCGAGGATTATAGCTGGGAAGCAATTTTTCATTATATCAAGAATATTCCTTTATCCGATCCTGCCCTAGGCAGAAGCAAACTACTCTACGATGCAGTGGACAGTAAAACTGCCAGTGGTTGGTCGCTCAAATCTCTACAAATGAATAGTTTAACTACAGATAATACCTTTTTGTTCGTAATTCAACGAGCAGATATTATCAAAAAAGCCATTCAACTTGGGGTTCCCTCTTTGAATCTGCAATCTTCCCCCGTACAACTGGGAACCGCCATTATTCAACACTGGAACGAGAAGATTCACTCCAGTCAAACTGCTCAAAATGTCATCAACAGCTATGAGGGAATATTGCTAAAAAACCGAGAGGGCAATGAATATGTTTACTGTGAATACCCCCTTAATCCTCTTGATCCTAATGTTTTTTCTTGGGCATGGGCAATAGATAAAAAAACTGGAGAAGTAGGGGCAGGTTTACAGGGAAGCATCGCTGGCAAAACTCAGTTAGTTTGGTACAAAAATCAGAAACAGTTGTTTAGAAGCAGAACAATCCCCGCTGCCGCTATTCGTCTGAAAATTGAGAGAACTCGTCTGACAATAGATCGATATGTGGAGACAATTTTTGCAGCGCTACAAACCCAAACTAATACTCAAGATTTTGTCCCATAGAGTCTGCTACCACTTTGCCTAACAGTGGTGGCACAGATTCTCCAATTTGAGAGGCCATATCAGTATAAGTCCCTAAAAAGTGAAAATGATCGGGATAAGAATGTAATCTTGCTGCTTCACGAATTGTGATTGTCCGATTCTGCGTCGGATGAAAAAATCTGCCAGAACCGGGATGAAAAAACCACCTTGTAATTGTTCTTGCTGGTTTATCCCAAGAAAGTCGACCATAGGCCCCGCTATAGTGTTTTTTCGGTGCTAATTCAGCAGGTAAATCTCTCGCATCTTGTCCTTCCGCCAGAATTTGCACTCTTGACATTTGAATTGGTGTTAAAGCACGGGCAATGTGATTAACAATTTTTTGACTTTGCTCACGCATCTTCTGTTGATATATGGTCTCGGGTTCCCTAGTATAAATTTCGTGATCATAAGCTTGTCCTGCTTCTAAAGTAGGTAAATCACTAATGGCATCTTTAACAGTAGTAACTGGGGCAATATTTGGTTCTAGTAAAGTAAGCTGTGTCCAAGATTTTACAGCTTTATAATCACTTCTGATATCACCAGAATGAGTTGCTTGGGGAAGGGATGGTAAACGATCTAGACTAGCTAAAAAAAAGGCTCTTGAGCGAGTTTGTGGCACTCCATAATAAGCGGCGTTTAGGGAAGTAGTAACTACTTGATAACCCCAAGATTCTAAATGTGCTACAATTTCATCTCTGATGATACCGCCATAAGCTTTCAAAATTTCAGGAACATTTTCCATGACTACATGAAGAGGACGAAACTCTTGAACAAATCCTAAGAAAGACTTATATAAATGATTGCGAGAATCATTAAGATAGCGATACCCAGCCGGGATATTTCGTGAAAATCCTTGACAGGGTGGACCCCCGATAAGGGCGGTTAATTCTTCTCTTTGTAAACCTAAGTATAAGCGCAGTTCTGATGGATTAACTTTGCGGATGTCTTCCTGAAAAGTGCGTGTTTTAGGATAATTATGTTGATAGGTTGCTAATGCTTTCGCATTTACATCAATTGCACAGATAGATTCAAAACCAGCTAAATGAAATCCCGTGGTCAATCCACCCGCACCAGAAAATAAGTCGATAATTTGTTGTTTCATGATTGAATACTATCGTATTCGGAGCCTCTTGTCAACTAAATATAATAGCGATAGTAAGCTGTACTGCATTTAAACTGCGTATTAAGTATTTTAGTACAAAAGCTCTAGTTATCTCTCCCTACACCCAACACCCCACACCCCACACCCCCCTCTCCTATAGCTTTTAAACGGAATTTAGTATGACAGGTCCAGTGACCCAGAAAACAGGGAAGCGCGAGCGATTCATGTTAATTTTTATTAAGAAGCGATCTTTGATGAGAACAGACAACTATGAACTTCGAGATTCCCAGTGCCGTAAAAACTTGGTCACAATTTGGCCATCCCATTCTCATGTGGGTTTTATTAGGATTAACTATCTATGCCCTCTATTCGGGGCTACAATGGCGACGGACCAGGACAGCAGATAAAGACCTAAAAAAAGAATTATTGCCCAAAAATTTTCGCACTAAACACTATCAAATTGGCTCCCTAATCCTCGCTTTAATGGTGTTGGGGACGATCGGGGGTATGGCGGTGACTTATATTAATAACGGTAAATTATTTGTCGGTCCCCATCTGCTGGCCGGTTTAGGGATGGTGGGTTTAATCTCGATTAGTGCCGCTTTAGTACCTTTAATGCAAAAAGGCAACGAATTGGCTAGAATCACCCATATTGCCCTTAATGCCGTCATTTTAGGTCTTTTTGGCTGGCAAGCCTTCACAGGAATGGATATAGTCCAGCGTATTCTCAGCAAAATGTAAGAAAACCTAAACAGAGAGGATGCGTCATCAGACGCATCTAATCCTATGGAAGAAGGGAGAGGAGAATAAATAGGGTCTGCTGAAAAAGTTTGCTGGTGGGTGTGGGGTGTAGGGTGTAGGGTGTAGGGTTTTACCGATTTTGAGGAGGTCAATTACCTAATTTTCGGGGAAAAAGCACCTGAATTTTCCCCCTGATCACTCCAATGGTCGGCACTTTTTGAGGGAAAAAAGTCTAAAAACCTTATCCAACAAGGTTTTTAGATTTATTCAGCCAACCCTAAATAAAAATAATCTCCTGAATCCTGACTCCTGAATCCTGACTCCTGACTCCTGAATCCTGATAACTGATAACTGATCACTGATAACTGATTAAATGCCGTGACTTTTGCCGATTACCCAATGACGACGGAAGAAGCGAGCGAGCGAAGTTTCTTCTAAGGATAAGTAAATCGGTCTTCCGTGGGGACAAGTGCGGGGATTACGGGTATTTTGCCAATCATCGAGTAAATTCTGCATTTCTTCTAAACTTAAAGCTGTACCGTTGCGGATCGCACTACGGCAAGCGGTGGCAACCTGAGCAGTTTGTAAATCGCCCCCTAAACTTAATTCTAGTAAAGCATCAGCCCGATCCTCCCGTTCTTTTAGTAGAACAGGAATACTACGAATTGCCCAAGAGCGATCGCCAAAACTAGCAACTTCTAATCCTAAACGTTGTAATTGTTCGACTTGTCGAGTAGTTAACTGATTTAAGATGATCGGAGTATCTAACGGCACGATTTCCCAGTTATCCTCTAAACGTTCGTACAAAACCCGCTCATGGGCAATATGTTGTTCCACTAACCATAATCCGTTAGGATGTTCGGCAACTATATAAGTTTGGTGAATTTGAGCTAATGCCTTTAATTCCAGCCGATTTTTCCTGGATTTCTCCCCTATTATATAGGTGCTTTTTTCTTCGGCAGCCTTGAGAATTTGACTGACGCGCTGATTTTGCGCTTTTTCGGGTATATGTTCGGGATTTAGTCCTAACGCCTTGTCTATGGCTGAAATTATCTGTTCTTGCCAAAAAACAAGGTTATGCAGGTATATTTCCGCTTTGGCTGGGTGACGATTCCAATCGATCGAACGAGGGTTAAGATGTAGATGGAGAAAACAAACGGGATAGCGATCTTTAGGGACTGTGCGAGCGAAAGCTTGAAATATTGCCTGTTCTAACTCCGATGAGCGCACCATTCGCCCATTAACAGCAATTTTAACCCAATCCGGTTGATGGCGAGAAATGCGATCGGGCAAACCGATGACCAATTCAATTTGAGCCAATTCTGCGTCAGGAGTCGTTAAGTCAAGTTTTAGGGATGCTAAATCGTTAAAATGCAGAGATTTAACTAATTGCGGTAATATTTGACTGGCATCCTTACTCGGACTGATGCGTAACCAATCTTGATGATCTTGGAAAACCTGCCAAGTAATTTGGGGATGACAGAGGGCAAAATTATGAATTAAAGTCTGTATATCCTTTAATTGTTTGTTAATTGACGGTAAAGCTTGACGACGCACGGGAAAGTTACCAAAGAGATTCTCTACCGTGACGATAGTGCCGATAGCTATAGGAATCGTTTCTAAATTATCCGGCTCGCCCTGGTGATTGTAAAGACAATAACAACCTAAATCATCGTCATGACGACTGGCAACCCGCAGACGCGCCACCTGTGCGATACTGTGCAAAGCTTCTCCACGGAATCCGAGACTGGTAATCTGCCAAAGATCGTCCCGTTGGCGGATTTTGCTGGTACTGTGGGCATAGCTACACAGTTGCAAATCTTCTCTAGACATTCCCCTACCGTTATCCGATACTTGTATTCGCCAGTTTTGCGGAGATATATCGATGGTAATTCTATCTGCCCCCGCATCAATGGCATTTTCGACTAATTCTCGCACCACAGCGCCTAAAGAGTCGATTACCTCTCCTGCGGCAATTAAATCGATTACGTCTTGGGGTAAAACTTGTATGGGCAAGGTCATCAATTAATGGTTTTAGCCAAGGGCAAACTCGATATATTGTCGCACAGGGGGTGCATGGTCAAGGATTCCCCTCCCTAGCAATTTATCGGCGATCGCTGCTTCCTTGCCATCCCGCTGCACCGATCAAATATAGCGATAGTCCTGGAGCAAGTCCAATGAGTATGGGCTACATATCAGGAAAGGCACTGCTGCAAGGGGAGTGACTCTCAAATTATTACAGATGCGTCAGCAGCTGCGTGTAAGCATCCCACCGAAAAACTAATGCGCGGGGGGTTTGGGGGCGGCGCCACGCCCCCAACGGGGGGTTTGGGGGGTAGAACCCCCCAAAAGCTTGGATTGAGTGATAGAATCGCAAGCAATACTAAATCCCTTGAGTGTAGGCTACATATCAGGAGAGGCACTCCTGCAAAACGGAGAATAAATAATCAGTTTTTAATAACTGGATTTAGTGTGATTACCGTAGCGGCAAAAATGCTGTTGATAGGCAATAATCTCTGATCGAGATAAGATTAATTCTGGTGATGATAGGGAAGACAGTAGTGAATAAACTAAGCATTCTGGTTTTACACGGACCGAATTTAAACCTATTGGGGAAAAGAGAGCCGAATCTCTACGGTAACGTCAATTTAGAAGCGATTAACCAGTTTTTAAGCGAAGAAGCTACCCGTTTAGGGGTGAATTTAACCGCGCACCAGTCCAATCAGGAAGGGCAATTAGTGGACTGGATTCAGCAAGCATGGGGTCAGCATAACGGTATTTTGATTAATGCAGCAGCTTATACTCATACCAGTATCGCCATCCGCGACGCAATCTTAGGCACAAAAATTGCCTGTGTGGAAGTACACTTAAGCAATATTTACAAACGCGAGTCTTTTCGTCATCATTCCTACATTGCCGATATAGCTATCGGACAGATTAGCGGTTTTGGGGCCGAAAGTTATCGGTTAGGATTATGGGCATTAGTCGATTATTTGCAAAAGAATGGGAAATTTTAGTGCAAATTCTGGAACTTCGCGGTTTTAAACCCAAATTTTCGATAAACTAGCGTAGAGGCCGTCTTTGGTTAATAAATCTTCATGGGTTCCCGATTCGACTAATTCCCCGCGTTTCAGGACAAGAATTCGATCGACATTGCGAATAGTGGAGAGACGATGGGCGATAATAATAGCAGTACGATCGACTAAAATCTGTTCTAAAGCTTCTTGGATTAATACTTCTGTCCCCACGTCTAAACTAGCAGTAGCTTCATCTAAAACTAAAATTTCTGGGTTACGAATAGCGACTCTCGCAAAAGCGAGTAATTGTTTTTGTCCTCCCGACAAATTTGCGCCCCGTTCGCGTAAAAGGGTATGATAACCATTGGGTAACTCCTCGATAAAGTGATCGATATTAGTTAATTTAGCCGCTGCCTTCACCTGCTCAAAATCATAATTTTCCCCTAAAGTAATATTGCGAGTAACATCTCCAGCAAAGAGAAAAGTTTCTTGGAGAATGACACCGATATAACGTCTTAATTCCGCTTGGGGAAGATAACGGATATCGATACCATCCACTAGAATTCTGCCCTTATTTGGTTCATAAAGACGACAGAGAAGACGAATAATCGAACTTTTTCCCGCACCAGTCGGACCGACTAAAGCGACTTTTTCCCCCGGATTAATGGTAAAATTGAGACCTTTGATAATATATTCATCTGGTTTATAACCAAACCAAACATTTTCAAAAATAATCTCGCCAGTTTTAAGTTTTGCTGGGAAAGAAATCTCTTTATAATTGTTAGAATCGGTGATTTCAATAGGAATACTCATTAATTCCCCAATGCGTTCAATAGCAGTAAAACCCGATTGAAACATGGTAAATTTTTCGGCAAACTGACGCAGGGGATTAAACAGACGTTGGGAGAATAAAATAAAAGCCGATAGAACCCCAAAATCAATGGTTTTTTGGAGAATAAAAATACCGCCTAACCATAATACTCCTGCCACGGCAATTAATCCGATCCATTCCAACGTAGCTGAGACGGCCGAATCATAAAAAATTGTTTTATCTAGGGAGCGACGATACTGAGTATTGGTAGCGCGAAACATTTCAGCGTTAAAGCGTTCGCGTCGAAATAATTGAACAATATTAACTCCGACTACATTTTCCTGTAATTGGGCATTAAGTTTTGATAATTGCTCGCGTACTTGATAGTTAGCGCTGCGATATTGTTTTTGAAAAAAGATAATTAAAGCAGTGACAGGAAATAACATCAACACCAACAATAGAGCTAATTGCCATTGCAGGGTAAACATGGTGATGATAATAACTAAAATATTGACCAGATCACTGACAACTCCGATCGCCCCACTAGCAAAAACTTCTCCTAATGCTTCCACATCGCTGGTTAAACGAGTGACTAAACGTCCCACGGGAGAGCGATCAAAAAAACTAGAGGAAAGGGAGGTGACATGGGTAAATAAATCTTCCCGGACATTAGCAGTAATTGACTGACCGACTTTCTGCACTAGATAACCTTGTGTTGTCCCTAAAATCAGTCGTAAAATAATCGCAGCCGACAGGATAATAATTAGGGTATTAATGGCTGCTGTTAAGGGCATTTGAGCCAAAAAATCCCAAGTTTGTTCCTTTTGCAAAAGGGAGACCGCTTGACCAATAATTAAGGGTTGGATCGCCCCCGTGAGAGATAGGGGAAAAAGAAGTATTAATGACCAAAATAGCAGGGCTTTTTGCTTTTTTGCGTAGGGAAGTAATCTTAATAATAAGCTCCAGTCATTTTCTTTGACCGGAGATGACACAGGGGAGGATGATAGACTCATGAAGTGATTTCCAGTGAAATTCTGGGCAGCCGGGGAAAAATTACGCCCCTATTGTTAACTTTTCTAACAGGCGATCGATTTGGAAATGTTCCTCCATTAATTCTCGAATACAAGCGACTTTTACCTGTTCCTGTAAGCGGATCTTCCCGAAGGCCTGATCGACGATTTCCACGGTACTGAGAGTATCTAAATTGACCGAGAGAATTGGTACTTCTAAATCCTCGGCCCGTCCCAAGATTAGGGGATCTGGAGAGATGGAACCGGTTAAGATCAAACAGGTGGTAGAAGTTTCTAGGGCAGCTAACTGGAGGTCTGTGCGATCGCCGCCCGTGATCACGGCCATATTTTCCCCCTTGCGAAAATATTCTAAAGCGGCGTTGACATTCATCGCCCCGATCGCTAAACTTTCTACCATCCAATCTAAACGATCGGGCCGACATAATACTTTTGCCCCCAAAAGATGGACAATTTCCCGAACACTAATACTACGCAATAATTTACTGGCAGGTAACAGTCCTAAAACTTCCACTCCTTGGCGGGACAAATAGGGTTTCAGGAGAGATTGTACTTCCTCCCAATCATCGGCCGGGATATCACTAATCACTACCCCCAGCAGCTGATTATTTAATTCCTCTCTTGCTTTCAGCAGACTCTCGGCAATTAGGGGAGAACTATAGCGGGCCACCAATAGGATTGGAGTTTGGAGAATTTTGGCCATCTCCCCCATTGATAACTGAAAAATGCTCCCTTCCCAGAGAGTCCCCGGCCCTTCGAGGAGGATAATATCACTGTTAACTCGATCGAGATAGCCGGCAAGAATATTGCCGTAGTCCTGTTGATCTACACCTTGCAGACGTTTAGCAACGGAATCCGCATCAGTGTAGATCAGGGGTAAAGCCAGCTGATCGGGGGATAATTCTAATAATTGCCGAATAAATTCTACATCCTCATCGACCAATTGCCCATCGACGTATCCCGGACAATTGCCCACTGGTTTGCCGTAACTTATCTCTAGTCCTTTTTGTCGCAAGAGATGCGCTAACCCGACGACAGTTCCCGATTTACCACTGAGGGGTTCCAGGGAAGAGATAAGTATAGATTTGGCTGATTTCGCCACGATTTGCTCCTTTTAACCCGTAAAATCCCGACTTTTATCCTTCAAATCGCAGCAGTTTCCGATAAAATCCCTGCGAAAAGTCGGCTGAACCTAGCTGCTTAAAGGTTTTAATTGCACCGATTAGATATTCGATCAACTCGGCGTTAATAATCGTCATCTCATAGCTTAGGTCGGCCTGTCCTTCAAATTGTAAACGACAACGGGTCAATTCCGAGGGCAATTTTGATACATACCAAGAGGCCACAAAAGGAATCCCTTCGCTATTTTCTATGTGACGACGACCTTCTAAAGATCCTCCTTGATACAAAGCGATCGCATAGGGCAAGATACTATGTTTGTCCTTGGCATAGTAGGGCATATATACTAACACATCAGCCTTATTAGCGGGTTCTAATTGTTCGATCGTCGGCATAATTAGTTAATTCTTTGCTTCACGGCCAAGTTATTAGCACAAATGATCTTTTCGATATATTTTAACCGATCGCCCCCAGAATCTCCCGATTGAGAAAATAGGCAGAATTGACGACCAGATCATCCCTCTATACTGAGGTGATCATCGGCTTTGACATCCTCACCGCCGTAAACGGACGGTGATTCCTCACCACGCCACCTTTTTGGGATGGTCGCGTCAATGGGGCTTCGGCCGTGAGCTCAGGCTTCGACGGTGAGCTCAGCCGAACCGCCGAACGGTTAACGCTTCAC
>NZ_JADBUN010000042.1:0-8110 GCF_020245625.1 Microcystis sp. M049S2
AAGCATTTGGAGCTATAATGTTAATTGTTTTTTTAGCCTTAAGCCGATTTTTGTTAAATATTAATTTAACTTATAGTTAAGATAGATGTCGATGAATTGTCTTTAACCCAGCCAAGAAATTGCTTTTCGGCACTACTGCCGCTAACACATCTAGGGAAACTAGGAAAAAATATATTGACAATCAAACCAATAAATGATATAGGGAGATAAATCCCCTGTTGCCAGGGGTAGCATCCGTTAAAACGGATGGCTAACCCTCCCTGACGATTTCTTGGTTTTTGGATTGCCAGTTTTCCAGGATATGGTTCACCGATTAGCAAACCCTAATTACTTATTAGGTTGGGGAGTCATGCGTAGATAGGGTTTAATTTCTTCAACTCCTTTGGGGAATTTGCTACGAGCTTCTTCAGTGGGAATAGAGGGAACCACCACACAATCACCACCGTCGGTCCAGTTAGCCGGGGTAGCCACTTGATAGTTATCGGTGAGCTGCAGGGAGTCAATCACGCGCAGGATCTCGTTAAAATTGCGTCCCGTGCTGGCAGGATAGGTAATAGTTAAACGTAATTTTTTGTTGGGATCGATGATAAACACCGAACGTACCGTCAGATTATTGAGGGAATTGGGGTGAATCATGCCGTAGAGATCCGACACTTTGCGATCGCCATCGGCGATAATCGGATAGTTAACGGTAGTGTTTTGAGTTTCGTTGATGTCATTAATCCAACCCCGATGGGATTCGGCACTATCCACACTCAAAGCGATCACTTTCACATTGCGTCGCTCAAATTCTGACTTAAGACTAGCCACCGTACCTAATTCCGTGGTACAAACGGGGGTATAATCAGCCGGGTGCGAGAACAGCACCACCCAGCTATCTCCTACCCACTGGTGAAAAGAAATCGGACCTTCACTAGAATCTTGTGTAAAATCTGGAACGATATCACCCAATTGGAGAGCCATAATTGTGTCTTCCTTATTATGTATTTCAAGACAAGCAACAGTTTATGATGCCATAGGAGTGCTGTTCGTCATTGATAATTTTAGGGATTTATAATAATTGGGTTAGGGGATAGGGGAATGAGGAAATGGGGGAAGTGGGGAGATAGGGAGATAGGGAAATTCAACTGTAGCAGCCGCCAGATGGCAGCAGGAAAATCTTTGCCAGAAAAGGGTTTTAGCGATTTAGATTCTCCTAACCAACTTGTTCTTTGTGATCAAACCCCAAAACCGCAAAACCCTTCCCCTAGGGGGGCAAACTAGGTTATGATCTGGTCTAATGGCATGATATAACTTTTTTAACTAGCTATCAGCGTTCAGCTAATAGCTAGGCTGCGGTGGCAAATCCCAACTACCCACCCTATGCCTAGTCGGAAAGCTGACGGCTTAATTTCTTGTCCTGATCGTTAATTTGCCTTGGTTTTAGGAGACCACAACTGCAATGAAGAATCTTGTTCGTCTGCTGGCGGTAATTGCCTTGATTATCGGGAGTTTTTGGGGCAAAGTTCCCGCTCAAGCTCTCAATCTCACCTCGATCGCCCTTCCCTCTCATCCCGTGGCGGTCTTAAATGCGGCTGATGCCAAACTAACCACAGAATTTGGGGCGAAAATCGACCTTAATAACAGTGATATTCGCGATTTCCGGGACTTGAGAGGGTTCTACCCCAATTTAGCTGGTAAAATCATCAAAAACGCCCCCTACGAAGAAGTGGAAGATGTCCTCAATATCCCCGGACTCTCGGACACTCAAAAAGAGCGTTTACAGGCTAATCTAGAGAAATTCACCGTTACTGAGCCTTCTAAAGAATTTATCGAGGGTGATGACCGTTTTAACCCCGGAGTTTACTAAATCCAGTTAATTACGGTTTTAAAAAAATTTCTAGGTGGGCGATCGCTCACCTTTTTCAGTGATTAGCGTCTGAAGGCAAGAGGCAAAAGAAAGAATCTGGCCTGATGGGGTGACAAAGAGGTTAGAGTTTAGACAGGGTATGGGGTGTGGGGTGTGGGGTGTAGGGAAAATCTCAGTCCAGACTGGGATGTCTGGTTTCAGTTGAAGAACGCTTCCAGAGCGAAAAACTGGCTTGTTCGGGGTTTCCTCCTTGGTAGAGTTCATGTTTGGCTACAGGATTTTTCCCCACACCCTACCCCCTACACCCTACCCCCTGTCCACACTTCAAGCTGGTTGTCACCCCTTCAGGAATCTGGCATACTGCCCCAAGCTAAAAACCGGGGATTTTTGCCAGAACTATAGAGAAATGAAATGCTAGAATAAATAGAATTTATCAATTAACTCCTACATGGTCGTTTCCTCGCAACTGCCGAGTTATCAAGATGTTTTAGTGGTGGGATCGGGAGCGGCGGGATTGTATGCCGCACTGTGTTTACCCCCTAACTTAAAGGTGGGTTTAATTACCAAAGAAGATTTAAAAACTGGGGCTAGTGATTGGGCGCAGGGAGGAATTGCGGCAGCCACCTCCCCGGCAGATTCCCCCGTTTTCCATTTAGAAGATACCCTGAAAGCCGGAGCGGGCTTATGCGATCGCTATGCCGTACAGTTTTTAGTCGAGAAGGCCCCCCAAGCGATCGCTGATTTGCTGCGGTTGGGGGTTAGTTTTGATCGCTCTGGAGACGACTTAGCCCGCACTCTTGAGGCTGCCCATTCCCAGGCCCGGGTGCTGCACGCGGCTGATCGCACGGGGAGAGCGATCGTCAGTACCCTGATGGAAAAAGTAGTCGAGCGCCCCAATATTACCATTATTCCCCAAGCGCTCGCCCTGAAACTCTGGCTTGACCCGGAAGGGCAACGCTGTCAAGGTATTTGTTTACTCCATCAAGATCATCTCTGTTGGCTGCGAGCGCAAGCAGTCATTCTGGCTACGGGAGGCGGTGGTCAAGTCTATGCCCAAACCACTAATCCCGCCGTTAGCACGGGGGATGGAGTCGCCCTCGCTTGGCGTGCTGGAGCAGTGATTCGCGACCCGGAATTTTTTCAGTTTCACCCCACCGCTTTGACTGTGTCGGGGGCGCCGCGGTTTTTAATTAGTGAAGCGGTGCGCGGCGAAGGAGCGCATTTAATTGATGCTCTGGGGCGGCGTTTTGCCTTCGATTATCATCCGGCTGGAGAATTGGCCCCCCGGGATGTGGTGAGTCGGGCGATTTTTAGCCATTTGCAGAAAACCTCCGACGATCCCGCCCATGCCAAAGTATATCTAGATTTAAGACCGATCGAACCGGATCGTCTGCGTTATCGTTTCCCCAATATTATCCGCATCTGTCAAAAATGGGGCATTAATGTGTTTGAAGATGTGATTCCCGTTGCCCCCGCCGCTCACTATTGGATGGGAGGAGTGGCTACCGATTTAAACGCCCGCACTTCTCTACCCGGTTTGTATGCGATCGGCGAGGCGGCCAGTACGGGTGTTCACGGTGCTAATCGTTTAGCCAGTAATTCTCTTTTGGAATGTATTGTCTTTGCGGCAAATTTAGTTGAAATAGGTCTAGAGCCAGAAAACTTGGTGGGGGAAAGACCAGAAAAACCCTTAGAAATTGCGGAAAACTGGCAGGAAGAACAGGAATACTGGCAAAAAGTACGGAGAGAATTACCGATTTTAATGTGGGAAAATGCGGGAATTTGCCGATTTCAAAATGAGTTAGAAACTGCTATCCTACGGGTGCATCAGTGGAAACAACAGTTACAATCCTTAAAGATGGGCCAATTTCTCCAGAATCTTCTCCCCGACAAAGGACAATTATTTTTGTGTCCCTCGGTGCAGTTAGAAATAAGGATAGCGATCGAGACATTAAATCTTCTAGATATCGCCGACTTAATTCTGGAAAGTGCCTTATTAAGAGCAGAAAGCCGAGGTGGTCACTATCGGGGCGATTATCCAGAAACTGTGGCTAATTGGCAATTCCACACGACTATTCAAGGTCGAACCTGGCGCAAAACTCCTGTACAAGCTTAATTAGGCCGGTTTTTCACAGATAATCTCTGAGTGCTAAACAGTGGAATCTATCTCCGATCCCAGTAGCGGCAATATTTGCCTGACGCTGACCGGGGGCTTTTCCCCATCATCCTGGTCTATGACCCATCTCTGGGGTTCAGTGCTTGTCATTTATGGCTTTTAGGCTATCATACTGTTACCTACCCCTAAACAGTTACATAAATTCTATGATCAAACCTAATTTTCTATTGTTGTTAGCTATCGGTGTGAGCAGTTGGGGTCATGATTTTCAGGTTTTATCCAAGGCTAACGCCCAAACTCCACCTAGGTTAGAGCAGGCCCAGACTGTCGCCACTTACGATCAGTTGATGAAAGCTGGTTACGAGGCCAAAACCCAAAAGAATTATCAACTCGCCCTGGAAAAATTTCAACAAGCTCTGGCACAACGTCCGAACGATAACTCTGCTCAAAATGCGATCGCTGATACGCAGAAGGATCTAGGTCAAACCGGCACGGTTGCCAACCCTGCCGCCAAAAATGAGAATTTGCCAATACCATTAATTGCTGGCTCGGCCTTGTTATCCATCGCTTTATTGGCAGCTTTACTATCGCTTTTCCTTCAATACCGTCCCAAGGGCAAAGCCTCAAAACGGCGCAAAAAGACAACTTACGTCAATCCTAAAAACCCACCCGACAACTTTTTTGAGGGCAATGGCAATTCCTTCGGTGCGGACACCAAAACCAGCAGTGAGATTAATGACAATTGGGAGGATGATTTCGCGTCTTCTTTGCCCGTACAAGCTACCTCCCGCATACCGAACGCAGACTCAATCACCAGTTTAATTGAAAGTCTCCGCGATGACGATCCCCGTACCCGCAGACGGGCGGTTTGGAAGCTGGCACAGATGTCTGATTCTAGGGCAATGCAGCCTTTAGTCGATAGCATGATGGATGGGGATTCCTACGAACGCAGTTTAACCCTAGAAGCTCTCGCTCAAATCTGCACCCGCTCTCTGCGACCGATGAACCAAGCTTTGGCTATCTCTCTCCAAGACAAAAATCCCCAGGTGCGGAAAAATGCCATTCGGGATCTAACCAGACTCTACGATGTCATGTCTCAGATCAGTCAATTAATTTGTCATGCCCTCGATGATTCCGATGAGGAAGTGCAAGAAACGGCACGCTGGGCAATTAGACAGTTAAATCTGCAATTAGCTCCCCGTTTAGATATTGCTCCCCTAGAAACCACCGGTGAACCGGAAGATGATGACGTACAGGATACTTCCTTCACCGAAACCACACCGACCTTCAGCGAAACCACATCCACTGAGGTGCAAAATTGAGTCGAAAACTGTTATTTATCTCCACCCCCGTGGGATTTCTGGGTTCGGGGGGCGGCGGTGGCGTAGAATTAACTCTTTATAATCTCGCTCGCACTCTGAATAAGCAAGGGTATGCGGTGCGGGTAGTGGCTCCAGAAGCCTCGCAATTGCAGGATATCCCCTTGATCACTATAGCGGGAAATGCCCAGATTTCCGCCCAAAGTCAGGGCCAGCAAGCCCCGATTTTAATGCCCGAAAATGCCGTTTTGGCCAATATGTGGCACTACGCCCAATCAGTACAAAGTCAGTATGATTTAATTATTAATTTTGCCTACGATTGGCTCCCTTTTTATCTCACTCCTTTTTTTGCCACTCCCGTCGCCCATTTCGTCAGCATGGCTTCCGTTTCTTTGGCGATGGATCATATTATTGAAAAAACCTATAGCAGTTTTCCCCATTTACTCGCTTTTTACACCCTCGCCCAAGCGGAAACTTTCTCCCTCTCTCCCCCCTATCGCTGTTTGGCTAGTGGTTTAGACCTATCTTTGTATCAGTTTCGGGCCGATTCCTCCCCCTGTCTAGCCTGGGTGGGACGGATTGCCCCAGAAAAAGCTTTAGAAGATGCGATCGCTGCTTGTCAACAGTTAGGTGTGCCTTTACGCGTTTTCGGTCATATTTCCGATCCTCTCTACTGGCAAAATTTACAGGATACCTACAGTTTCGATTTAGTCGATTATCGCGGGTTTTTGCCCACCGAGAGCCTACAAAAAGAGCTAGGCGACTGTTTTGGCCTGTTGATGACCCCGCGCTGGGTTGAGGCTTTTGGTAACGTGGCTATTGAAGCTTTGGCCTGTGGTGTTCCCGTAGTTGCCTATCGTCGCGGTGGTCCAGTAGAAATTATTGAAGATGGAAAAACTGGTTTTTTAGTTGAACCCGATAGTATCGAGGGATTAGTTACAGGAATTAAAAATTTAGACCGGATTGATCGATATTCTTGTCGTGCAGTAGTCGAGCAAAAATATTCCCTAGAAGCTTTGGCAAATCGAGCTATTAATTGGTTTGAAGAAATTTTTGCTCGCAGTCAAAAATAAATAGGCTCTCTTGGTTTAGTCTGGTTAAATCTTTATCCCAGAAGGGTTTGGGAGCAACCACGGAGGCACAAAGAACACAAAGTGAAAAAAGCTAGGGTAATCGATCTTGCCGGTCAAGAAGAAGGATTAATAGCCATTTATAGAGAGAATTAGTGATGCAAGCTTCTCAGGTGAAAATTGAATATGGAGACTTTCAAACTCCCCCGGAGTTAACCGAAAAGATTTGTCAAAAATTATGGCAAATTCATGTTAAACCCGATGTCATTATTGAGCCAACTTGTGGTATAGGTAACTTTTTAAAAGCAGCATCACTTACCCTTAAAGAAACTGAAAAAATTCTTGGCTTTGAAATTAATCCTAATTATATCACTCAGATTAATCAAGATCGGCAAATATGCCAAGATCAAAGAATACAAGTTGAACAGAAGAATTTTTTTGATTGTGACTGGTATTCTCTGACTCAACCATGGACAGAAAATATTTTATTTTTGGGGAATCTGCCTTGGATAACCAACTCAAAACAAGGGCTTATTAACGGAAAAAATTTACCTCACAAAAGCAACTTTCAAGGCTATCATGGTTTAGATGCCATGACGGGAAAAAGTAATTTTGATATTTCAGAGTGGATGTTAATTAAGCTCATTGAATGTCTCGATCGACGTTCAGCTTATCTGGCAATTATCTGTAAAACGGCCGTATCTAGAAAAATTTTAAACTATATCTATACTCACAAAATTAATCTCGTTTACTCGGCAATTTATCCGATCAATACTCAAAAATGTTTTCAAGCAAATGTAGATGCTTGTCTTCTATTTTGTCAATTTGATTCTCATTCAGAAAATTATTTTTGTGATGTTTTCAATAGTTTTGAGGAAGGGGAATTTCAGCGCATTGGTTATCAAAATAATATCCTAATCAGAGACTTAAATGCTTTTACTAGATTAGAATATTTATATCATCGGCATCCTCAAGAAAAATGGCGTTCAGGAATTAAACATGATTGCTCAAAAATCATGGAATTACAGTTAGTTAATGGAATTTTTGTCAATGGTTTAAAGGAAGTCGTTAATCTTGAAACCACCTATCTTTATCCTCTCCTGAAAGGTTCAGATGTAGCACAAAATCGCCTAAAGGTTATCAATAAATACATTTTGGTAACTCAGAAGTTTATCGGTGAATCTACAGAAGATATACGCGATATAGCACCAAAAACTTGGCAATATTTAGTTAATCATAAAAATTATTTTTTAGACAGAAAGAGCAAAATTTATCAAAATCAGCCAGAATTTTGCATATTTGGTGTGGGTTCTTACAGCTTCTCCCCTTTTAAAATCGCCATTTCTGGACTTTATAAAAAACTAAATTTTAACCTTATATTGCCCTATCAAAATCAACCCGTTATTTTCGATGATACTGTTTACTTCTTAAGCTTCGATGATTTAGATACTGCTCAAAACACCTTACAGCTTCTCAATTCTTCCCTAGGCAGAGAATTTTATTCATCCTTGATATTTTGGGATGAAAAAAGACCGATAAAAACCCGTATTTTAAACAGTTTAAATTTATCGGTTTTAGCCGAGAAGTTATTATCCTAATAATGGTAAAACCATTTTTAAATAGGGTCTGCTGAAAAAGTTTGTTGGTGGGGGCAGGGTGTGGGGTGTGGGGTGTGGGGTGTAGGGTTTTACCGATTTTGAGGTAGTCAGTTACCTAATTTTCAGGGAAAAAGTACCTGAATTTTACCCCTGATCCC
>NZ_JADBUN010000043.1:0-4037 GCF_020245625.1 Microcystis sp. M049S2
AGACCTCTTGCAAAAGTCTTAAGTCGATCCTTGTACAGCAACATTTTTGAAGATTATCAACTACTAATAAATAATTAACTGAAAGTCCCTCCCATTATTGTTTCTATCGTTTGTTTTCGGATTTATGCAAGAGGTCTAATCTAATAATGGTAAAAACGGCTAACTATGCAGCCCGTTGGCTGTATCGTCCTCTCAAGGAGAAACTAAGATAAACTAAACCCCCAGATCAATAAAAACCCCTAAGCTGTACTAAATTTAAACTGCCTATGGGAATTTTTAGTACAAATGCTCAAACTTTCTCTCCCTTCGGCTCTTCTGGTTTCTGTGTGGAAACGAGGTCTATACTGATGGTTTCTTCGTCAAAATAGCCCTAAAAGTCTTACCCGATAAGCATTTCACAATTCCATAAGCAAAAATTATCACACAAAGTCGAGAAGAGCCTCCCTTCTCCCTTGCAGTCTTAACGAGCAATTCAGATGGTCAACAGCTTAGGAGGATTTGCTAGAGATTTTTACTGATCAGAGAAAGGTTAGAACTTGTCGTAAAGTGAAAGAGAGAACTATTTTGGTTATCTAGATCACCGACGGTCAAAATTCCCTTAACTGAATCGGGGATGCGCGGAGATTGTAACAAAAATTATCGATTTCTTGACAAAAAACACCGATCATGCTATCAACCGAACCTAAAATCAGCAATTCCGGACAAAAATATTTAGCCTATCAAGATTGTCTATCCCCAAATCAAACCCTGTTACCCCTGACAGCCAAGGTTAATAACCGCGATTGTCTAGAAATCGGTGGTTGTGATGTGACCACCCTAGTGGAACGTTTCGGTTCACCCTTGTATATTGTCGATGAAGTCACCCTCCGCACAGCCTGTCGTCAATACCTACAAGGTTTCCAGACTCATTATCCCGGAGAATCTAGGGTAATTTATGCCTCGAAAGCGTGGAATTGCCTGGCCGTATCGGCCGTGGTCGCTAGGGAGGGATTAGGTTTCGATGTGGTGTCGGCCGGAGAAATTCACACGGTGTTAACCGCTTTAGACCAGATCAATAAAACCGATGTGCCGATATACTTTCATGGTAATAACAAATCGATCGCCGAGTTAGAATACGCGATCGAGCATAACTGCATTATTATCGTTGATAACTGGCTAGAGTTAGAAAATCTGGTTAAATTAGGCGAAAACCGCCCTGATACCCCTATTCCGATGCTGTTGCGGTTAACCCCCGGCATCGAGTGCCACACCCACGAATATATTCGCACCGGTCACTTAGACAGTAAATTTGGTTTTGACCCTCATCAAATCGAAGCGGTATTTGACTATGTTTTAGCTCATCCGGTGCTGAATTGTCTGGGTTTACACGCTCACATCGGTTCCCAGATTTTTGAACGTCAACCCCACCAAGACCTAGCCGCTGTCTTAGCAGACTGGTTTAAATTAGGTTTAGAACGAGGTTTACCCCTAGAGCAATTAAACGTCGGTGGTGGTTTAGGGATTCGCTACCTCGAAAGTGATGACCCCCCAAGTATCGAGGAATGGGTGCAAGCGGTGTCCTTAGCAGTGGCTAAAGCTTGTCAGGAAAGAGGTATCGCTTATCCGCTGCTCATTGCCGAACCGGGACGCTCTTTGATTGCCACCGCTTGCGTAACGGCCTATACAGTGGGTAATCGCAAAGAAATCCCAGAAATCCGCACCTATATCGCCGTCGATGGCGGAATGTCCGATAATCCCCGACCGATTACCTATCAATCGGTTTACCGGGCCGTTGTCGCCAATAAAATGAGTCAAGAATGTCAGGAATTGGTGACAATAGCTGGAAAACATTGTGAATCTGGCGATATTCTAATTAAGGATATTGCGCTACCGAAAACCAACCCGGGGGATATTTTAGTGGTTTTAGCCACGGGGGCCTATAACTACAGTATGGCTTCTAATTACAACCGCTTACCCCGTCCAGCGGCGGTAATTGTCCAAAATGGAGAAGCTAATCTGATCCTCGAACGGGAAAATCTGGCGGATCTGCTGCGTCAAGACCGCTTACCCACTCGACTCTCCTTAATATAAACCTCATCGCTATTGTCCCCCCATGTCGGGTTTTTTTCTGGACCCTCGCCGGTTATTGTCCTGGATTCTCAGCCATGGTCTGTCAGTCCTAGACTTTGGGTTAGTTCTCCTCCTTACCTATATGCTGCTGCTAATTATCGGCGAGCGGCGTACCTTTTGGATGGTGCGAGGACTAATCTATTTAATGCTGGCCTCGGTGATTAGCGATGCCCTAGGATTGCGCTTGCTGGGGTTAGTCCTAGAAAAATTGATTTTGGGGGCAGCAGTGGCGATTGCTGTGATTTTTCAGTCGGAATTCCGCCGTTTTTTAGAATTATTGGGCAAAGGTCAAGTGTGGGAATTATTTAAAAAAAGTTCCCCCACTCCCAAGACCGATAATGTCATTGATGAGTTAGTGGACGCGGTGAAGGATCTATCTCAAAATCGCACCGGTGCGCTGATGGTATTAGAAACCAGTGGCAATCTCGACACCAAGGTGTTTGTCAATCCGGGGGTGACGCTCAATGGCCAAGTATCTAAGGAATTAATTCAAACTATTTTTCAAACTAAAACTTTACTGCACGATGGAGCCGTATTTATTCGGGGCGATCGAGTGGTGGCCGCTGGTGTTATTCTACCCCTATCGGAGCGCAGTACCTCTAGGCAATTAGGGACCCGTCATCGGGCAGCCATGGGCATTACCGAAAGGCTAGATAATTGTTTATGTATTGTGGTTTCTGAGGAAACTGGCTCGATTTCCCTCGCGTCGGGGGGTAATTTGGATCGGCCCTTAACCAGTAGTAAACTAAAAGAGCTTCTCGAAGCGAAGTTTTCTCCGTCGGGAGAGGGGGAAGTGGTCGCACCCAGTTGGGGACGTTTAGGGCGTACAATTGGCTTAAAAGGTCGTCTAATCTTAGAAAAATTCTCCCGTTCGCCCAGCGCAACCCCCAAAGATAGAAAATGACTGTTAAACCGAGCTTATCACCAGAATTACCCACGGATTTAGATAAAAACCGTTTGCCTCAGCACGTCGCAGTGATTATGGATGGGAACGGTCGTTGGGCGAAAAGTCGTGGTTTACCGCGGATTATGGGCCATCAACGGGGAGTGGATGCACTAAAAGACTTGCTGCGCTGTTGTCGTGACTGGGGGATTCCCGCTTTAACTGCTTATGCTTTTTCGACGGAAAATTGGGGTCGTCCCCTAGAAGAAGTAGAGTTTTTAATGACTCTATTCGAGCGGGTTTTGCGGCGGGAATTAGAAGAAATGATGCAGGAAAATGTTAAAATTCGCTTTATTGGTAATTTATCAGCCTTGCCAGAGTCTTTAAGACGGGAAATTGTTAAATCTCAAGCAGAAACTAGCAAAAATTCCGGTATTCAATTTACGGTGGCTACTAATTATGGTGGCCGAGAGGAAATTGTGCAAGCTTGTCAAGCGATCGCTCGTCAGGTGCAACAGGGTTTAATCTCCCCGGAAGCGATCGATGAATCTCTCTTTGAACAGTATCTTTATACTGCCGGGATTCCTAACCCAGACCTGTTAATTCGCAGTAGTGGGGAAATGCGAATTAGTAATTTTTTACTCTGGCAAATGGCCTACGCGGAAATCTACGTTACTGACACCCTCTGGCCCGATTTCGATCGAGTGCAATTTCACCGCGCTTTAAAAGATTATCAGGGTCGTCATCGTCGTTTTGGCAAATTATAAGGGCTGCAGCCCAAATTTAGCGAAATAGCCACTGTGGGGCAGTTAAAGGACAATTCTTGATTTTTCACTTTTTATCTTAAACTCCCTGGGGCAACGGTTAATACTCAATCCGTTAAGTAGGGCTTGCTGAATAAATATAAAAACCTTGTTGGATAAGGCTTTTAGACTTTTTTTCCCTCAAAAAGTGCCGACCATTGGAGGGATCGGGGGTAGAATTCAGGTACTTTTTCCCTGAAAATTAGGTAACTGACTACCTCAAAATCGGTAAAACCCTACAC
>NZ_JADBUN010000044.1:0-3042 GCF_020245625.1 Microcystis sp. M049S2
ACGAGCGCAACGCTCACAACTTCCCCTTAGACTTAGCTAGTGGTGAACAGGCTCCTGTGGCTCTGACCGCTCCCGCTATCAATGGTTAATTCCTAGTCTGAACGAAAAGGCACTCCCGCGAGGGGGTGCTTTTTTGTTGTTTGATTATACTTATATTTTCCTTTTTTAACGAAAATATGGGTTTATTTGACTCGATAAAATTGCTGTGTAGTTTAGATGAATCTTTAACCCAAAGGACAAGAGCGACTACAGAAGGTTAATAGATGAAGTTTTTGTTATGATTAAGACTGAGAGATTTTCATTAAGAGTTATAATGAATCCCGTTATAATAGGGTGAGTAAAGACCAGGAAATAAAATGCCCAAAAAAGCTTACTTAGCTAAACATCTAAGTTCAGAGGAACTGAAAGATAGATACAGAGCAAGTCAAGATTCGGTGGAAACAAGAAGATGGCACTTGTTGTGGAAAATATCTTTAGGATGGACAATAAAAAATGCGGCAGT
This sequence comes from Microcystis sp. M049S2, assembly GCF_020245625.1. Classification (NCBI taxonomy): domain Bacteria; kingdom Bacillati; phylum Cyanobacteriota; class Cyanophyceae; order Chroococcales; family Microcystaceae; genus Microcystis; species Microcystis sp. M049S2. The sequence goes on from NZ_JADBUN010000044.1 coordinate 503, forward strand.
AGCCGTCGGATTAGATTATCAATATAGTTTTAAAATTCTCAAAAGATATAATGAGTTAGGAGAAGAAGGCGTTAAAAATCTCAAGAAAAAGAGTCACGAACATCGGAGAGGAAAAGAACCTCTGTTGAAGGAAGAACAATGGCAAAAATTAAAAGAAGAACTGAAAAAACTTCCTGCTGATGGTGGGATATGGACTGGTCCAAAAGTGGCTAGATGGATAGAAAAGGAAACTGGACGAGAAAAAGTTTGGAATCAAAGGGGATGGGATTACTTAAAAAAGTTCAGACATTGTTGTCAAGAACCCAAGCCAAAACATAAAAATAATAACTAATTTAATCAAAAAAAATTAAGCAGAATTTACCAGTAAAAGTCCAAGAATTAAGAGATAAATTTACCAATACTCAGGTAGTTATCTGGTTATTTGACGAACATCGAATCGGCTTAAAACCGATTATTAGAAAACTCTGGTAGCTTATAAGTAGTCGTGCAAAATTAATTTCCTAGTCGATATGGGAGACAGCTATCAGCGATTGGATTTGAGTTTTTAGTTCACTATTTACCGATCACTGAAAAAGCGTTCGTGTTAGTGAGCGGATCGAGTGAGCCTAGCCGAAGTCTGAGGGCTGACGGCTTAGATGTGTAATTAATTTTGCTTAGGTACTTAGGATGATTTGTTATGAAAACTACTCCCAACAAATTTATACCCAAGTAGTTTGTTCCTCGTCGTCAACGGCTATCTTATCTACTCGCGCTCAGAAATTGGTTGAACGGACACAACACTTTCAGCGACAAGATATATGATTAATTTTATATCAGTGCGTATAAATGTTGCCGATATACCTTCCCGAAAGCTAGGAATCTATGCTAAGTTATTGCGAGGATTATCTTCTAAGGCAGCCCTCAAAAGATAGGCCATCAATCGAGTTAACTTTATCCTTTTTAGCATTAGGGTTTGAAAAATGACCAAAGACCAGCAAATTTTGGCGAAAATGGGGGGGAGCAGCCTTGCTCTCCTTCTTTTCTTTAGCTTAGGACAACAAGCTTCTGCCGCCACCCTCGTTGAGAATCTACCTACAACAACTCCACAAACTACCGGAGGCGACGTAACATTTGATCGATGGGTACGTTCAAGTTTTAGAACTGGCAGTGGCAGTTATGGTTATACTCTTAACTCGGTCACTCTTTGGTTTCGGGAATTCACTCAAGATGCCAATTTATTTGTCCGTCTCCATAAGGACAACGCCGGGGGACTCGGTGATCTGATAACCAGTTTTACTAACCCTGTTTCCATTACTACCACTGCCGCCAATAACAACTTTACCCTTACTACTCCGCAAACATTAGCCTCTGGTACTGACTACTGGTTAGTTGCCGGGATTTCATCAAGCGGCAGTGGATTATATAGATGGGGTCTGACTGACTCTGTCAACCAAACAGGGGAGCCTGGCTGGTCGATTGGTGATAGTGCCTTTTTTAGTGGTAATCAAGGACTTTCTTGGACTCCTTTTGGTGATGGACTTAAGGCTTTTCAATTCAGCGTTAACGGGACAGTAAACACTTCTCCCCCTCCCCCTACTAATATTCCCGAACCGGGTTCCGTTGTTGCTTTGTTAGGATTAGGAGGATTGGGGTTAGCCTCTAGGTTGAAAAAACTCTCTACTCGTGCTTAGAAATTAGCTGAATGGAAACATCTTTCCATCATCAGTGTTCGATGTCTCAGTAAACGAGGGGATATCCTAACGATTCCCTAGTTTTCATTGGTAAATCTTCTTGACATTATCGTGATATAGAGATTTATCAAAGCACGATTAACTTCTGTAAATAAAAACAAATTACCGCTAATTTTTCGATCAAAAAAAAGTATTTCTCAGGCAATTTTTCCCGTATCGAAGTGTTAGCGGCGTGTTTTTTTATTATTGAACCAACGAGCAAATTTTTACTTTAACGAAAGCACTTTCGGCCCTTCTCGACTTTCTGTGACAAGTGTGCCATAATCTTCGAGAAGTTTAGCTGCGGCAAGTGACACCTAATCCCCTTCTCGGTAGAATTCTGGAAAAAGAACGGTGGAGGGAAATTACGGTTAAAAACTTTTTCTATATACACGACTACCATTTTAGCAAATAGGCTTCATCCCTTTCTATTGAGAAATATTACAATAAACATGAGTACATTAAGAAAAGTTAATGGGTCTATACATTGACGGATAAAGGTTTTCAGCTATTTTATACTAAATCCGTTGAGCATAGGCTACTTATGAGGAGAGGCAAGAGGCAGAAGGCAAGAGGCAAAAGGGGGAATAAATAATCAGTTTTTAATAACCGAATTTAGTATTAGTATATATGTATGTGGTAAGTTCAGGAATAAAAAAACTTGAGGAAAATTTTCTTCTGGCGGGATGTTACTAGCCTGCATTATTCACCAACTGGCAAAAACCTGATTGTGAGGACATCTCAAAAAACAGACTGTTTTTCAGCCAGATCGCTAGATGAACTTCTTGCCAAGGCTTTCGAGGATTTTCCAAAGTCTTCATGAATAATGCA
>NZ_JADBUN010000045.1:0-3290 GCF_020245625.1 Microcystis sp. M049S2
CAGTTGAAGGAATTAATAATAAACTGAAGGTGATTAAAAGGAGAGGCTATGGATTTAGAAACTTTAAAAACTTTAGTCTTAGATGTTTATTAAATTGGCATTTTGCTAGTTGATTTTACATGGTAAGTTCGGAAGAACCAGAATTATTTAATAAAAGTCAAAGCTTGCTTTTTATGATGGCTATTTTCATCGACATCTTCTCTTCTTGGATTATTAAACTTTGATTAAATTGTGATTTTATAACATTTTCTCCTGACCAAACATTCAGAAGCTTCAACATTTTGTTGTTATAAATGGTGTTCTTGTCATACCATCAAAAATGGTTCTATATCTAATGATTAATCCAGAAAAGTTGAACTGAAAAAAGTTATATAAAAGTAGCTATTCTAGATAAGAATACAAATTAAATATAGCGTTTCCTGTTCGCAAGAGGTACATTGTCGATGATGAAAAGCTTGATCAGCAAAGGTTTCACTGTGCCAGACAGGTGTGAGAAACGCTATATACACCAATAAGGAAGTGGGAAGTGGGAAGTGGAGAAGGGGAGAAGAGCAGAAGGGGAGAAGGGAGAAAGAGAGAGGGGAAACAATTCATAACTGGGTTTTTAAAGTTGGATTGGTATCAATCCTGAATTAAAGCCAAAAAATACCCAATTAGGGACCAGACCCTCTTTACAATGGGATTGTAATTAAGCTTGTTGGGAGCCTGAGCTATGACTAACCCGAATTCGATCGAACAGCTATCGCAGGAATTACTCGATCTAGACCAAGTAGATGCCGATACTGGGGCAGATTTGCGGCAAAAAGCCCAAGAAATCCTCGCTGAAACCACTATTGACCTGCCGATTCGAGAAGCGATCGCCGATAGTCTCAGTCAAGGCAATCAACTACTTACCCTCAAAACCGTCGGCAGGGAAGAAAGTTACTAGCACATTTGGGGTCAAAAGTCAAGATGAAAGAAAAAAAAATTTTTGTCTGGCTGGGGCGATTTTTGGCCTCTTTTGGGCTGTTATCGGGGATAAGTGGCTGTAATTCCCCTCTTTTGATCACTCCCCAAGTTCCCGTCGGTGGTTTAAATAGTTTTGCTCCCGATCAATTTCCCAGTTATAGTGCTGATGGTCGCTATTTAGCCTTCGCTTCCGATCGCTCCGGTCGTCGTAGTATATATTTATTCGATCTGCAAGAAAAGCGCTTAGTTAATCTTCCTAACCTAAATCGTGGCGATTCTAGCCAAGATCAGCCATCTCTGAATGCTGACGGTCGTTTAATTGCCTATATCTCCAGCGAACGCGGCAAAAGTGATGTCATGGTTTATGATCGTTCCCAGTCCCGTGCAACCCTGTTAACCGCTAACCTGCGGGGAAGCGTCCGCAATCCCACCATTAGCGGTGATGGTCGCCAAATTGCCTTTGAAACCAACCAAGACGGTCAATGGAATATTGCGATCATTAACGGCCAATTTTAAATTTGTTCTACTCGGTCTTAATCGTTAAAACCTGCGGAGGGGTCGCATCTGGTGGATATAAAAAATTTACCTGTACTACACGCCAATCCCCCGGAGGAATAGTCAGAGTCACTAAAGATTGCCCCTCTTGTCCGCGTCTTTGGACGAGATGGAAAAATCTGCTTTGTGCCTGTCCCTGGTCATCGCTATAATTGACGGCTACCGTTCCTCGAAAAAACACTTGTGGGGCAGCCGGATCGAGAAAACGCAAACCCTGCCCAATAATATCCTCTTTAATCGGTGTTTCTAGCGCAATAGTCACTGTTTTCGCCTCATCACTTCGATTAAATAGAGGTAAACTTAACCGATATTCCACACCGTAATTACCATGAGCTTGATAGGCCGTATCGGGATAGCGAACTAACATACTAGCACTTTGATTTTGTTCCGTTCCCAGTTTGCCCCCGGGTAGAGTGCTAATCCCATAGGCTATAGATTGACCAGAATCAGGAATATTTAACCATAAAGAAGCTCGATCGACCAATCGGGCTGGCCAAGCTGAACCTTGGGACACCCCCGCTACCCGTCCATAAATTATCTGTCCTTGACTATGGGGAGGAGTGGGCGCTCGATCGCGCGGAGTCGATAAATCGCCTTTTTCTAGCAAATTTTGCCACTCTGTAAGATTTGGTGGTCTTTCCTGTCCATTTTCATCTAGGGGTGCATAAAGAGCTAAACTAGCAGCGTAGAGAAGACCGTCACTTTCCAGACGGAGATAAGTGGACCTACCGTTTAAAGGGGGAGTCAAATCGCGCACGGGAATCGCCGCATTTAAGACCATAAAACTCTCCCCCGCCGGAATAATAATCCTATCGGGAAAAATATCCTGACGCTGCCCCATTAAAATATCCCCCATTACCCGACTTCCCGGCCCGGCAAAAACTGTCCCCTGATTATTTTCCACTTGTGCGGGTAAATCGATAAAAGCTGCATCGGGTTGACTCAAATAACTGGCCCCTTGCAGAATTTTAACGGTGACTGGATTAGGACTGGGATTGTGGAGTAATATCCCCAAATAAAGGGTGCGTAAATTATCGGGAAAATTCCCCCTGGCTACATGGTGGGCAAAAATATCAAAGCGTCCCTGAAAAGCATAATTTAAATGGGCCGAGGGGAAACTTTTCTCTTGGGGGGGAAAAGTCGAAAGCAAAATCCCTTCTCCTAGCAATAATTCGGGACTATTGCTATTAAAAACGGGAACTTGATCTAGTTGATTCGGTAAAGGACGCACCTGCACCGGTCGGATTATTTCTACACTAGGGGGAGTTTGGGCAATGGGTAGCAAAAAAGGTAACATCACAGAAATTACCATCTCAAGATAATTAATTTTTGATCATAGCATTACTGGCTCGCTCAATTTAGATAGTATTCTGTTTGTCCATATCTAGAGGATTGTTTAATATTTCTTGCCGGTGTTAAGTAGCTGGTTATAATTAAATTAAAAATGGATTTTAGGTTCGATCCCCCCTGCCCCCCTTGATAAGGTAGGGCTGTTTCATTTAAATTAAGTACAGCTGATTTTGAGTCAATAAATTTGACTGAAGATTCTCAAGTTTATCTTTTTCTAACCAAAAGAGTTAGTCACAATAATTAATCTTTAATCCTCTGCCAATATTTATTATGAATAAAGTGATAAAGCTTGTTCTCAAGCCACTAAAAGTCCATCTCTCTTGAAATTGTCTGAGAGTACATCCTGTTAATTTAGCTAATTTTTCTGCTTCTTACGTCGATAAAACTATCAGTTTTTCCCAACGTTCAGCTAACCACCTCTGTCCCTCCGTTATTGA
>NZ_JADBUN010000046.1:0-64691 GCF_020245625.1 Microcystis sp. M049S2
AGTTAACTGGTTATCGACGATGGTAACTGTGACTAATCCTGTATTGTCATTGCTCAATACTGATTTGACAATTGAAGTCGGGTCATTATCGATGTCGGTGAAGATATTAGTTAAATCAAGGACGGTATTTTCTGCATCTTCGTCAACATTGACATCCGTAATCGGATTGACGACAGTTGGTGCATCATCTACTGGGTTAACCGTAATGACAAAACTTGTGACATTAATATTACCACCTGCTCCATCAGCTACCGTAAAGCTAAAGCCATCACTGGTCGTTTCTCCGCCATTATGAATGTAGGATAGTAAGCCACTATTAATATCAGCTTGGGTAAAGGTGTTATTAACCGCTAACGTGACTCCATTGCGTTGTAAATTTCCATTTGTCGGAATCGTACTGATGGTAAAAGTCAACTGATCCGAGGTATTATCTGGATCTGTAACAGCCAGCAGACTATTAGAAATAGCAGAATTAGCTCCTTCATTAAGAGTTAAGCCTGTATTGACCGAGATTTGTGGAGGTTGATTAACTGCGCCACCGATTTGTATGGTTGCATCTGCCGTCGTCGGTGCTGCTTCTGTATTACCTGTGTTATCAACCGCAAGCGAATAGAAGGAGTAGGTATGTCCAGCTGTCCCCGTGTAAGTGGCTTCGGTTAACTCAGTATTATTGAGCCAGACTGTATAATTACCGCCATTATCAGAGACATAAATAGTATAAGTCGCCAAAGCTGATCCTGTATCTGTTCCTGTCCACTTAACGGTAAATTCAGGGTTATCCGTCGTGGTGGGTAAAGCATCAACTTGACTGCTAGGTTTATCAACATCAAGGGTGTTGAAAATAGGTGGAGTGCTGATGGGTTCATTAGTATCAAAAACGATAACTGCTTCGGCATCAATCACTGTCTCGGTACTGAGATTTCTCTTAGGACGAACACTGTAATTAACAAATCCTTCGCCTTCAGGAGAAGTTAAATTAGGGGGTAAAAACCCTGTTAGGGCATCTATCGGCAACTCTCCCGTCGTCGGATCTACCGTCGTGAACTCCCAGAAAGTCTCGCCCGTAGTTACATCAACTCCAGCAGAAACATCAACGAAAATTCCTAAGGTTTCAGTCAAGTCCACTCTTCCTTGGTAAAAAGAGCGGTTATCAGGAACATCTATCACCAGAGAACCAAACCCAAAATCTCCCAATCTGAAAGTACGAAAATCTAGATCGCTATCAAGTTGTTGCGTAATCCGTACCACTTGAGCCGGAGCCTGAGCAAATACTGGATCGTTTTCAAAACGAATCGTATAAGCTAAAGGGGTTCCTGTTGAGATCCAGCGATCTTCCCCAAAGCCATCGGGACCTAAAATATCATTAGGATCAACGGAAGTGGGGCGAAAAATTGAATCTTCATCATCGGACTCTTCCTCACAATCGTCATCATCTAAATTGACTGAGAAAGAAAAGGTTTGGGTATCAGGCTTGAAAGAAACCGTAAAAGGAACATCAAAAGCTCTGCTATTTTGTTCCAAAATGGCTGCTTGCCAAAATACCGAGCCAGTGAAAACCGTATTACCCGGATCGAAATCGACCGTATCAACTACCGTAACATTAAGATCAAAGGTGACAGTTGCACTACTGGAACCAGCAGGAATATGCAGCTTCGCTACTCCGTTAACAGCCCGACTATCAAGGATAGTTAAAGCTCCCGGTGGCGGCGGACCGCCTGAACCGACACCTCCGGCTAGAACCCCAGCTGCACCTTGCCAGAAGGGAAAGTTCCAAGCATCTTTCTGCGCATTGGGCTGACTACCATCAGCATATAGCAAGTTTTGGGAAGGAAAGGTTAGAGAATTTAAGGGAATGTCTAAGTTAATCTCCTCATGTTCACAAGATAGGGTGATACTTTCCCACTGCTGTTTGATGGCATTAAAGACTTCCGACTGAATCGTGGTGATATTTTTATTGGTGACAGAATGATTCTTAAAAGAATCAGTGATGGAGCTACCTGCACCAATACTGACGATTCCATTTGGGCTAGTAGAGTTAAAATACTGACTGTATAAGTTTGCCGCTTCACTCCCCCCTAATATTGTCGCTTCCGCAATAATTACAGGAGCACAGTTAAATTCTAGCAAATCTAACCAATCAGGAATTGTCAGACTTTGGATGACACCAGAATCAACCTGAGAAATGGCATTAGGACTCACTGGAGGAGAAAGCGTTACCGTTCCTAAGTTTATCTCACCCGAAGCGGGAACGATGACATTTTCTACAACCGTTGGGGCGAGACTGCCATCAGGAGTAACAATAGTAATATCGTAGGTTCCGGCACTTAAAACCCCGACAGTAAATGCGCCATTATCGGAGCTACTGAAAAATTGAGAATTAGGTAAAGTCGCTTCTAATTGAGCAATAATTAAAACATCATCTAAGGATTGTCCACTGGCATCAACCACTGTACCACTTACTTTTGCTTCTGGTGTAAGGGCAACATTCTGAGTAACTATTTGATTGGTTAAATTCAGATTACTTATCCATGTCCGAGAACGATTTGGGGCTTCAACTTCCAGGGTATAATTGCCGGGGCTTAAGCCCATAATTGTATAATAACCGGCTCCATCTGGTTGAACCGTTGCTACCACTTCATCTCCTTGATAAAGCTTGACAAAAGTATCCAAGAGAGGATTATTAATGGTTGCATCAGTAATTTGTCCTTTGACACTAGCACCGTTATTAATAGTGATTTCTAACCCTGATAGTGCTTCATTGGCATTAACCGTCACAGTAAGCGGCATTTGCTCAGCAATTTGAGCAGATTGCACCTCAAAACTATAGGTTCCCTCTGCCAAATCATCAAAGATAAACGAGCCATCATTGAGAGTAATCGTACTAACAGCCACACCAGTGTTCGTATTGGTAGCAATGACCTTACGTCCAGAAATATCAATATCCAGACTGTTAGCCAAAATTGTCCCAGTCAGAGATGTACCAATAGCTGCCCTTGCCTGAGAAAACTCAATCTCTAATAAATCACCTACATTATTGGGACTGCCCAACTCTTCTGGTATTAAAGCTGCATTTTCTGCCAGCATTCTCAGATAGTCACCGTTAGTGTTCCCAACTTGACTGATTAATTGAGCAAAAATTGACTCAAATTCTACATCAGTAAATTCAGACGTTTTTAGCTGGGGGCGGAGAACATCCCAATCGAATGGAGCGGTTTCATCTTTGTAAAGACGATTCACGGAAACAATATAATCACCAACTTGATTGTCACTGTAACCGAAGAAAGTAACGGTTTCGATTTGACCTGGAAGTAAAATACCAGGCAGCTTTTCTTCCTGATCAAAACCAAAGAAATTATAGGAAGAACCTGCGGATGTATCGCCGGGATGGAAACCAAAAGGAACAGTATTTTCTACTCTTAATAAAGGTGTGGGAGCATCATTAATGCCGTTGTTGTACCAGCTAACCGTAAAAGAGTAGCCTCGATTGCGCCCAACGCTAATGGGAGCATCTACCTGAGTTACTACATTTGCTCCCCCTCCATCTACGACTTCCAGAGCATCGGCTAGGATGATTTCCTGCCCTTGTCCATTTTCAACAATAATGTCGTATTCTCCCGGTGCTAATCCTGTTAGGTCAAAGGTAGCATAAGCCTTAGTTGAATCTTCATAAAGAGTCTTGATAGCCGAACCCGTTACTCCCGCTTCGTCCCTCAAACTGACTGTAACAGAGCGATCAAATTTTGCTCCATTAATTTCTATGGTACGTTTGCCAACATTACCGCCCTGTCCGTAATCACTATCGAAGACAGAAAACTGTATTAGTTCAGCTTTGGTGTCAAAAGCTACGGGAGTATTGCTGCTATCTTTTCTGAAGGCTTGAATATAATAAGTGCCTGCTTCTGTTGTAGGAATGACTGCTCTTTGATCGGTACTAAATGGAACAATCGCTCCAAAATCAAAGTTGGCAGGACTCGGAATCTGACCATAACTGACGTAGAGTTCGCTAAAGACTTCTGCTCCACTACCATCTAGGGTAACAGCTAAAGTTTCTCCAGCTGGTACATCAACGCGATAGTACAAAGATTGTCCTCGGATGAGATTGCTGGTGTCAGCTACTCCTAAGATTAGTTGTTCGACATCAACGGCAAAGTCATCTAAAGAAGCCCCAATATTATTCGCTTCATTAGATTCTGGTATGTAGTTACGGATGTCGCTGCGGACAATAACATAGTAATCCCCCGTTGCTACCCCTGGTAAAGTAGCGGTTACTGTCTTGCTATAGCTTCCCCCTCCTGCAACCGGCCCTGTTTGGGAAACACGACCGAAGAAAGCATCATTGACATCCCATTGATTATCGCGAGAAAGATAGATTGTATCTTCCCAAGTGCCGATCGCCTCATTCGTGCTTTGATTGTTTACGGTATAACTAATTGTGGCATTTTGACCTGGCGTTCCATTGACAGGAATAGTAATTGTCCCTACTACTAAATCAGCAGGAGGCGGCAAAATTATTTCCGTCGAGAATCCGTCATAATTAACATTATTGATCTCTCCTAACCGTTCATAAACAGCATTACCGCCGTCCGTTACCACGAAAGCGTAAAAACGTCCCCCTAAGCCTCGCGGTATATTAAAAGATTGCGTTGCAGTATAACTATCTCCTGCATTTAATCCCCCCGTATGGTTGCGATAGCCTAAATAAATATCGCTGTTGCGATCAAATACTTGGTCACGGGATAGATAAACAGCATCATACCAATTTTGACCCGTATTGGCATCATTATTAACAACCGTCCAAGTTAAACTCAGAGATTGTCCGGCAATTCCCTGTTCCGGCGCATCGACGGAAGTGACAGCAAGATCAGCAGAAGGAGCGGGAGTAATCGGTAGGCTTCCGGTTCCCGAACCGCCTCCACTGCTACTATCGCTGGCTAAAACGTTATTATTCTCAAATGCCCCTTCAATAACGTTATTATCTCGGTCAGTTTGCACCAGAACATAGTAACTACCGTTCAAATTAACAGGAAGGGAGAAAGTACCCGTGGCACTATAACTTGCTGATGGCTCTAAGGCTCCTGAACGATAAACCGACCCTAAATTAATGTCATCACCGCTGACATTTTTATCTAAAGACAAATAAACTCGATCGTACCAATAATTGCTATTAGTACGTCCTACCCCCAAATTCGCCACCGTCCAATTGAGAGTCAGCGGCTGTCCGGGAGTTACAGTATTTGGCAGAGTAATGCTAGTAACTTGGAGATCGGGAGTATCACGAGAGATGGTGAGGGGAAAAGCACTAGAGGCATTATTTCCCTCATTGCTACCTTCATAAACGCTATTAGCCGAATCAGTGACGACAAATAGTTGATAATTGCCTTCTAAGGTAAAGGGTAAAGTAACACTTTCAGTCCGACTGTAGGTACCATTGGGAGCTAAAAGTCCGGTGCGGGTGAAGCTGGCGAGGGTAAGATCATCTGCATCCCCTAAAACCCCATCGTTAGAAACTACAAGGCGATCGCTCCAACTGTTAACAATGGTATCCCCAGTCCCCTGGTTTTTCACTGTCCATTGCACTTGAATTGTCTTACCAGCTTCTCCCGTAGTTGGAGTAATTGCGTCAGTAACGACTAAATCCGCCGGTTGGGAGACAATTTGTACTTGATTGATGCTTTGAGTGACGTTATTAACATTATCTAATTCAAATACTTGATCGCCGCTATCTGTCACACCAAAGACGTAGTAGGTGCCAGTTAAGGTATTGGGTAAGGCAAAGTTAGCGGTACGATCATAACCATCACCTGGATAAAGAATGCCATACTGGCCGACACTACCCAAATTAATATCCGTTGCCGTATTTAGTTGATTATCGCTGGAAAGATAGAAGGTATCAGTCCAATAATAATTTGGGGTTTCTGTGGCTCCAAAGTTAGTGACTCGATAACTGATGCTTAAACTGCTACCAGAACGAGCATTGTTCGGAATTGTTAAGGATTCAAACTCTAAATCTGGTGGTGGCGTTAGGGTAATGTTCGTTGCTGTGGTGTCGTAGCCACTATTGTTATTCTCAAAAACGTGCTCATAAACGTTGTTGTAGATGTCACTTTGGACAAAGAAGAAGAAACTTCCCGCCACACCAGTGGGTAAATTAACTGTTGCTGAACCGGTATAATTTGCACCGGCATTTAACGCACCACTATGGTAAAAAGTACCTAAATTGCGATCACCTGCATCTAAAGTTGCATCCGCCGACATAAATACCCGATCATACCAAGCTGTTTCTAAAGTGCGTCCTGTACCAGCATTAGTGACAGTCCAACTCAGGTTCATCGGCTGTCCTGAGAAAGCTCCATTAGGCGCATTAACCGCCGTTACTTGTAAATCGGGGGGTGGAGTTAAATTAACATCCGTCGGACCACCAGAGCCCCAATTATCCCCTTCATTACCAACTTCGGTAACGTAGTTATAAACATCAGCTTGTACTAGGAAATAGTAATTGCCATCAATACCGCGAGGTAGGGTTACGGTTAAGCTGTTACTATAACTATCATTCGGGTTGAGATAACTAGGATTAACTGCTTGTCCTAAATAGGTATCAGTATCGTCATAAGTAGTATCGAGGGACAAATAAACTCGATCATACCAAACAGGCGCATTAGTGGCACCAGTACCGACATTTTTCACGGTCCATTGTACGACGGTTTCTTGACTGGAAAAAGCGGTCGATGGTGCAGTTACCCCAGTAACTTGTAGATTAGGAACCGGAGCAAGCTGTAGAGAAATCGGACGATCATCTGTAGTAGTATTGTTCGATTCGTTCTGCGTTCCTTCAGCAACTTGTCCGTAAAAATCGGTCGTTACAACCACTCGATAGTTACCGGTTAAACTGAGGGGAACGCCGTAGGATTGAGTCCGATTTAAGGAGGCTCCAGCAGCCAAGCTACCTGAATATTCAAAAATTCCGACATACTGGGTGGCACTGGTCGCCGTATTAACTAAATACACATAATCATACCAAGTTCCTTCTGCGGTTGCTGCTCCTTGGTTTTTGACAGTCCAATTGATCTCAATTGGTTGTCCAGACAACGATTCAACCGGTGCGGTAATCTCACTGACAATTAAGTCGGGAGCATTGAGATTAATGGCGACAGCACGAGTATTGTTAGTTTCGTTAGTTTCTCCTTGACCTCCCGAACCATCAGCTACAAAGATTAAATAACGGTTTCCTGTAGCAAAGTTGGGGAGGTTGATATTGCGAGTAATGCTGTAACTTGCACCAGCGGCTAATGGTGTTTGGGTGGAGATTAATTCTTGGGCGACGTAAGTGTCGGCATTAGCATCAAAAATAGCATCGTTGGAGAGGTAAATGCGATCATACCAATCAGTGGGAGCAGCGCTTGTCCCTTGGTTTTGTACTGTCCAAGAAACTTCAATACTCTTACCGACTGTTCCGGTTGCAGGTACGGAAGCATTAGAGACAATTAAATCGGGAGCGGTTAAAGTGATAGCAACCGCAGTCAGGTTATTATTTTCATTTATTTCCCCTTGATAATTGCTTGAATCAGCAATAAATAATAAGTATTGATTACCAGGGTTAAAACTAGGTAAGGCAACATTTTTGCTAATAGTATAACTTGCACCAGTAGCTAACGGTGTTTGTGTCGCTATCCATTCATAAGTAACTTGAACGTCATTACTGTCTAAAGTTTGATTGCTAGAGAGATAAACTACATCATACCAATCCTGACTTGCTGTTCCCGTACCGTTATTGGTGACAGTCCAAGTTAATTCAACTGTTTCTCCTAAAATGGCACTTGTCGGAGCATTGGTTGAGGTAACTCGAAGGTCGGAAGCGGAAATATTAATCGGTAGGGAATAGACATTATTATTTTCGTTAGTCTCCCCTTGAGAGTTATAGTTATCAGTCTTGAATAGTAGATAGCGATCGCCAGTAGCGGTACTGGGTAAGGTAACATTGAGGGTGCGGCTATAGGTTGCTCCGGCTGCTAGGGGAGTAAATGAACCTTGCCAAACTTCTGTCAGATAAGTATCATCGCTATTACCGAAGATTTGGTCAGTAGAAATCACAACCCTGTCGTACCAATCAGCATTAGCCGCAACAGTTCCTTGATTCTTCACATCCCAAGTAACGCTAATCGTTGCACCTACAGTTACCGATGCGGGTGCAGTAGCATTTGAGACAATTAAATCTGGTGCATCTATGCGGATAGGAATGGCACGATTATTATTATTTTCGTTGGTTTCTCCCTGAGCATTATTGCCATCTGCTCGGATAATTAAGTAACCATTGCCAACAAAGTTTATTTGATTGGGTAAGGTAATATTTTCGGTTTTGCTATAGCTTCCTCCGACGGCAACGGGAGTTTGTGCGGCGGCTGAAATACTGGTAATGAAGGTATCAGAACCGTCATAAGTATCATTACTTGACCAGTAAATATAATCAGTCCAATCGGCGGGAGCTTCTACTGTTCCCTGGTTCTGTACTGTCCAAGAAAGGCTGACTGTTCCTCCTAATGCTCCTGATTCTGGTGCCGTAGCATTACTAACAATTAAATCCGGCGCACCAATAGTAATGGGAATAGCTTGACTGTAGTTGTTGTTTTCGTTGGTTTCTCCTTGATAATTATAGCCATCAGCGCGGAAAAAGATGTAATAATTTCCCGGTGTAACATTGGGTAAATTAATACTACGATTGATAGTATATGTACCGTTCGCTACTAAGGGGGTTTGAGTGCTTATATATTGTTCAGCAATGTAACTATCATTGCCATTGCCGGGGATATTATCAGGAGAGAGGTAGATAACATCATACCAATCCGCCGGTGCATCTGTCGTACCCTGATTTTTCACCGTCCATGATACATTGAGCGATCCATTCACCACCCCACTACTGGGTGCAGTTGCTCCGGATATGATTAAGTCTGGCGCACCTAAAGTGATAGGAACAGCATAAGTATTATCGGTTTCGTCTGTTTCTCCTTGTTGGTTGTAGTAGGAGTAAGAGTATTGATCTGTAACAAAGATCAAATATTTAGCACCGGTTCCTGCATAACTAGGAATGGTAATATTTTGGGTATCTGTATAACTGGTATTAGCGGCGAGGGGACTTCTTGCGGCTTCCCAGAAAGCATTAATCCGGGTATCCCCACTATCCCAAGTCTGATCATTAGACAGATAAACTGAATCATACCAATCAGCATTGGCCGGAACAGTTCCATTATTTAGTACCGTCCACGAAACTGATATGGATTGGCCTAAAATACCAGTAGTAGGCGCAGTTGCACTGGTAATAGTTAAATTGGGTGCAGTAATATCAATCGCCTGAGCATAGACATTATCATTTTCGTTTGATTCTACTTGGTAGTTATAAGCATCTGTCTTAAATAGTAAGTACCCACTTCCTACCGCCTGGCCGGGTAAAGTAACGTTACGACTTACTGTGTAGGTTTCATTGGGTTCTAAGGGTAAGCCGTAGCTACTGGAGATATATTCATAACTGATGACTGTAACATCATCACTATCCCCATAGATATTATTCTTAGAGAAAACTACCTCGTCATACCAGTAAGAACTTCCCGTAGTTACAGAACCGTCATTTTTTCCTGTCCAAGATAGGGTAATATTCTGACTAGCAGTAGCGGTAGTCGGAGCGGTGACATTAGTAATAATTAAATTGGGTGCAGCAATATCAATCGCCTGAGTATAGACGTTATCGTTTTTGTTGGATTCTACTTGGTAGTTATAAACATCTGTCCTGAATAGTAAGTACCCACTTCCTACCGCCTGGACGGGTAAAGTAACGGTACTACTTGCTGTATAGGTTTCATTGGGTTCCAAGGGTAAGCCGTTGCTACTAGAGATATATCGCTCAGTAAGATAAATATCATCACTATCCCCATAGATATTATTCTTAGAAAAAACTACCCGGTCATACCAGTAAGAACTTCCTGTAGTCACAGAACTGTCATTTTTCCCTGTCCAAGATAGGGTAAGACTCTGACTAGCACTAGCGGTAGTCGGAGCGGTGACATTAGTGATAATTAAATTCGGGACAGCAATATCAATCGCCTGAGTATAGACGTTATCGTTTTCGTTGGATTCTACTTGGTAGTTATAAGCATCTGTCTTAAATAGCAAATAGCCACTTCCTACCGCTTGTCCAGGTAGAGTAACGGTACTGCTTGCTGTATAGGTTTCATTGGGTTCCAAGGGTAAGCCGTTGCTACTAGAGATATATCGCTCAGTAACATAAATATCATCGCTATCCCCATAGATATTATTCTTGGAAAAGACTACCCGGTCATACCAGTTAGAACTTACTGTAGTCACAGAACTGTCATTTTTCCCCGTCCAGGATAGGGTAATAGTCTGACTAGCACTAGCGGTAGTCGGAGCGGTGACATTAGTAATAATTAAATTGGGTGCAGCAATATCAATCGCTTGAGCATAAATGTTATCGGTCTCGTTTGATTCTACTTGGTAGTTATAAACATCTGTCCTGAATAGTAAGTACCCACTTCCTACCGCCTGGACGGGTAAGGTAACGGTACTACTTGCTGTATAAGTTTCATTGGGTTCTAAGGGTAAGCCGTTGCTACTGGAGATAAATTGTTCAGTAAGATAAATATCATCACTATCCCCATAGATATTATTCTTGGAAAAAACTACCCGGTCATACCAGTAAGAACTTACTGTAGTAACAGAACTGTCATTTTTCCCCGTCCAAGATAGGGTAAGACTCTGACTAGCACTAGCGCTAGTCGGAGCGGTGACATTAGTAATAATTAAATTGGGTTGACTAATGACTATAGGAATACTATAGTCATTATCCGTATCATCGGTTTCTGCTTGATAATTATATTGATCCGTCTTCAGCAATAAATAGCCACTCGTAGCAGCTATATAACTAGGCAAGGTAACATTGCCCGTCATTGTATAAGTTTCATCGGGATCTAAAGGTACGTTGCTATTAGATGAATCAATCCAAAAGTTATTTAGATAATAGTCATTACCATTACCCCAGATGTTATCAGAAGAATAGACAATGCCATCGCTCCAGTAACTCCATGAGGTGGTAACTGTACCTTGATTTTTAACCGTCCAATTCACGGTGAAAGACTGTTCTAAACCCACATTAGTAGGAGCAGTAGCCTCAGTAATAACTAAATTGGGTAACTCTCCCTTGAGGGTGATAGAGGGAGAAAATTCTGAGGTGTTGCCATCGGGATTAGTTGCTGTGCCAGTAATATAGCTATACAGTCTCTCGGCAGACAAGGAAAGGGTAAAATCAGCATGACCATTATCATCCGTAGTAACAGTGATATAGGTACGGTAATCCTCTCCTTCTCCGTTACCACTAGCATCTTGTGTACGATTAGCAAAAATTTCAATCCTGTATTCCTTGTTGGCTTCACTATCTAGATAACCAATCAGGGTGGCTGTTCCTGCGACAACTTCAGCAGAGGTGAAAACGGGATAGTTTTGTAAAGCATTCGCTCCTGTATCGCTATCACCTTCATCATTAGCGGTGACTCCATCCCGTCCTAAATCAATCCCTAAGCCATAATTCTCATAGATACTATTGCCTTGAATAGTATTTTTCTGAGAGTTATCTACGGAAATGCCGTTAGAGTTGTTAGAGTTAATGGTATTTCCTGTAATTGAATTACCTTGTGCCTCTTCTTGGATACTCATACCCTCGGCATTATTAAACAGAGAATTACCTGTAATTTGATTACCTGTTGCATCTGCTCCACGAATAACAACACCGGTCGATTGATTATAATGGATGTAATTGCCTTGGACGAGGGTATTTTTTGCTCCAGCTAAATCAATTCCATCATCCCCATTACCTAAAAAATAGTAGCCTTGGCTGCTAGTGCCAATCCAGTTACTAAGGATTTGATTATTGTTAGCAATCGCTCCATAGGACAATACACTTACGCCAGTGTTAGTATTGCCAGCAATAACGTTTTCTTGAATAATATTATCTGAACCGTTAACTATCCCCACCCCAACCCCATTAGGACGGGATGAAGTTCCCGATGAATCAAGACCAATGTAATTATTAATGACTTGGTTGTTAATTGCAGTTTCACTATTAATTAATACACCTGTTCCCGTATTACCAGAGATAATATTCCTTTCACTGGTAGTCGCTCCCCCAATCAGATTATTCGCAGATTCAATTAAAATACCGCCTTCTCCATTGCCCAAAAATCCCTCATAAATGTATTCAACATCACCAATATAATTACCTTGAATAATATTATTCCCTTGATCAGTTAATTGTATTCCATAACTACTAAACTGGGTAATAATTAAGCCACGGACGGTACTGTCACCGGCACTAATAACTAGACCTGAGACTGCTTGATCTGGTTGATAAAGACTAAGATAGTAACCACTAATTTGAATTATCGGTGTTCCCGCGTATCCCGGTTGACTGGTAGCATCAATCAAGACAGGGGACGTAATTTCTGGCAAAGCCGATAAGGGAGTTATGGTATAGTATCCGTCCTCAATATTAAATAAAATGGTATCTGTACCCGGATTATTATTAGACTCAGTTATTGCCCACCTTAGAGAACCTTCCCCATCGTCGTTGGTATTAGTAACTGTGTAAGTAGTTCCAGGATTATTAGTAATGGCAAAGCGAGCAAAACCTAATCCTGGACTGCGAATACCTTCATTATTAAGAGGTCCGACATTCCCGTAATCATCGGCAACAGTCAGAGTATCCCCCTGGGTAACATACAGATAGCCATTTAGATAAACAGTGCCACTACCTTTCCCAATATTGAACGGCACATCAGGAAGGGTTTCTAACCAGCCATTTGCCCCCACTTTAGCAAAGTTACGATTGTTAATTAAACCCCGTCCTTCATTAAAAGGCCAACCATCTGTACTGGTTTCTCCTCTTAATAGATACAAGTCTCCATTAACTGCGGTGACAGAGTTACCCCATAAACTTGTCCCAGTACCGCTATTTGTCCAGCCTAAATCATTTTTCAGTGAGTAAATTAAGGTGCTTTGGGAGGCTAAAGGCGATTCACCATTGGGAGTAGAAGTCAAGAAGCTTCCTCCCGGATAAGCGAAGTCATCATGAGTCCACATCACCAATTGATCGCCACTGAGGTGATATAACCGATCATTAGTTGTATTGTACTCCCAATCTCCATTACGGGGAAAATGCTCCCCGGCAAAACTCCAATTAGGGGTTAATTGGGTATGAGTTCCACCACCACTAACATTATCAGTACGAGCAAAATTGTAATCTCCTCCTCCTGTATGATGGAGAATTACTGGTTCTTCATTGACATCTAGCCCAAGGACTCCGGCATTAACATTAATTAATGGCGAATCTTCACTGGTACTGGTTTTTTCCCATTCCTGCGTCCAAGTACCGCTAGTACCGGTGCTTAAATCGTAGGAATAGAGAGCCGCTATTTGTAGACCTGAACGGAATTGGTAGTAGTATAATTTATTGCCTGCTACAAACAGAGGATTAACTAAATTACCGGCGGAGAAAGCATCCCCCGACACCCCTTCACCATTTAATATCGGCAAATCTTCCCAGGTATCGGTTGCGGGATTATAGCGAGCAAAACGGACAGAACCGTTAGCAATACCTAGATTTTCTAAACTTTCCCCGCTCTCATCGCTCAAATTCCTGTTTAAGTCAATATAATCATCATTGCCATCGCCGCTAAAGTCGGCGGCATAGATATAAGTTCCGTCAGTAGCTAGACCGCCGCCAGAACTAACTCCGTAGTCGAAAGGTACTGCCGCTAATTGTTCCCAACCCAATTCCTGAACCATCGAAGAAGAGGTGGCAGTTGCTGTTTCCTGTACTGACAGAGGATTACTCATATCCTTAGCTCTAACACAAACAAGGTTAATACTGGGGCGATTAGCGACTATTCGCGGTCAAACACACAGTATTCCCACCAACAATCAGATGAGCGGGATCGGAACTGCTACTGCTAGGGCGAACATCGCTGACCATTTCCCCGCAAGTTTAGCCTAAGCTAACTAGCTATGTCAAGAAATTTTCAGCAACCTCACAGGAACTTTAAAAAAACTTAACCAAATTTAAGGGAGCAAGGAGCAGGAGAGACCACTTCGTGCGAGTTGCAGGGGGAAGTGGGGAGCAAAAAGCCGACGGCTGACTACTGTTTACTGATAACTGAAAAGTTCCGCTAATCTTTAGATAAATTGCGAGAAACATACCAGGTAAAACCACCGCCGATAACTGCCATAACTGCTAAAGCTAATAGTACCGGTCGGAGTCCGAATTGAGTTTCGGCGATACCCGCGACAGCTAGGGGTAAAGAGAGGGCAATATTAACGGCATTATTTTCTAAACCAAAGACTTTACCGCGCATTTCGGGGGGTGTATCTGCCTGTAGGGTAGTTTGCATGGGAACCCCGACTAAAGCGGCAAAAATCCCTAATAAAGCGGTCATAGCGAAGGCTAAAATTAAACTCTTTGTGGCTAGAGATAAACCGATTAAAGCTGCCGCCATACCCAGGGAACCCCAGAGACTTAATTGGGTGTGGGAGAATTTTTGGCCCCAATAACCCAAAGTAATCGCACTAACTGCCATTCCTGCACCACAGGAGGCTAATAAAAAGCCGAATTGAGAAGCTTTTAACCCGGGTAGTTTTTCCGCCATACTGACAGCTAATACTGATAGAGCGGCAAAAATACAGAATAAGATGACTAATTGAATTAAAGCGTTACGAACTTTATGATTTTTGTTGAGGTAACGAATGCCGTCGCGGATATCTTCCCAAACATGGGGCTGTTCTGCGGTAGGAATAACATATTTTTCGTTAGTTCGCAGGATAATTAGAATTAAACCGGCAATTATATAAAAAGCACCGACAATCATCACTTTGCCAATATCAAATTGTCCGGCTCTCGTGCCGAAAATGCTATCAGCAAAAGCTAATACCGGTTCACCGATGGCAAAACCGATAATTAATACTGCCATGGTGGTTAAAGTGTTGAGGGAATTAGCGGGTAGAAGATGACGACGTTTTACCACTAATGGCAGGGTAGATTGTTCGGCGGGGGCAAAAAATTGGGTTAAGGTGGAGACAAGAAAAGTAATGACTAACAACAGGAAAAAACCGAAGGGTAAATTAAATTCTCCCTGTAACCGGTAATGCCAATTTCTTAAACCGTCAGGCAACCAACCGAGGGGAACGGCTAAAGTTTGCTCGCGCACTAACCATAATAATAGGGGAATGAGGAGGACAAAAGCCCCGCGTAAAAGGTTAGAAATAACTAAAACTTGTTTTTTTAACCATCTATCAACATATACACCCGCCACCGAACCCACTAACACCGCCGGAATTGTATTAGCAATCATTATCGCCGATACCCAGCCACTAATCGACTGATCGGCTTTTTGGTAATGGGTGGCAATTAGGGAGATCATCAGGACTAAATAGAATTTATCCGCTAATTGGGAAAAAATTCCCCCCGCCCAGAGAGTGAGAAAGCGCGGGTTTTTTAGCACTGGGGCAAAACCCTGACTAGGATTGGATTTGGGCGCACGTTTAGGCAAGCGGTTCATGGTTTCTGCGTCGGATTGCCTCGGTGAGGAATCGGAAGAATTAAAAACAGGAGTGGAGGAGTCGCTAGACGTAGCGTCGTCAGTTTCTGAGTCAAACAGTTGCATTATGATGATTTTTGCTATCTGTTTAAAATTCTAAGGGAGATAAACCCTCAACTAATGCCGAGGAGCGAAAAGTTTTTCCCAGATGATATTGAGTATAGCGGCGCAGCAGGCGATCGAGGTTAATCCAAGCTAGTTCTGAGGTAAGGTTTTCTTCTGGGGGAAAATCTGTTTTTCCTAGGCATTGCAGTAATTGCAGTTCTTGCCGCGTCAGTTTACTATCGATTTTGGGCGGGTTGATTGTTTCTGTGAGGGCAGCTAGATCTATTATTCCCCCTGCCTCGAAACTAAATCCTAGGCAATTGTCCCCAATTAAAGCTTTTCCCGTCAACAGGCAGTTATGGACTTGCGGCACTAAGCCGGCAATTATTAAGAAATGAAAAATTGCTTGACAAAGATAGGGAAGTATGTATTGATTTTCGTCGAGGACTTCAATTCTGGCCAGATGGCTGCAGATTAATTCGTATAATTCCCTCTGGGGTTGTTCACTCAGGGCGATCGCCAAAACCAGTTCGCAGAGGTATTGGCTAACGGTGAGTTTGGCGAGATTTTGACTTAATTTGGGATAAGATTCGATAGTTTCAGCTTGAACGACCTTATCTAGGGATTTTCCGGCGACTATTAAGAGATTATTGACCACAAATAGTTCACTTCTACCCCGCAGGGAAGATTTATACTTGCGCGCACCTGGAGCGATGGCTCTAATTAAACCATATTCGGCGGTCAAAATAGTTAAGAGGCGATCGGCTTCTCCGAAGGCCATTCCTTGCAGATTGATTCCAGTAGCTTGATAGGTACGAGACATTATTGATAGCAGTTATCTTAATGGTGAGGTAGGAAGTTTTCGGGAGACTCCGAGACGACTCCCTCTCAACCCTACACCCTACACCCTGCCCCCACAAAAAACTTTTTCGGCAAACCCTAGCTAATTGTCTCCTCAAAAAGACTTGAGCCAATCACTAGGCAAAAGGGATACTATGGAGGTTAGCGGACTCGAACCGCTGACATCCTGCTTGCAAAGCAGGCGCTCTACCAACTGAGCTAAACCCCCGATCTGGTTTTTGAGACACTCTCGTTATTATAACCTATAGTGAAAAATATTACAAGTTAATTTTTCCCTTACTTGCCATGTCTTATCTAGTCGCCACTTTTTACCAGTTTGTGGCTTTGTCAGATTATCGTCAAAAACAGCCAGAAATACAAAAATACTGCCAAGAAAGAGGAATTAAAGGAACTATTCTTCTGGCAGCCGAGGGGATTAATGCAACGATCGCCGGGAACCGTCAAGCGATCGCCGAGGTGATTAGTTGGTTAAAAACCGATACTCGTTTAGCTAATCTAGAGGTGAAAGAGTCTGTTTGTGATTATTTGCCCTTTCAACGCTTAAAAATTCGCTTAAAAAAGGAAATTGTGACTTTCGGTCAACCCAAGGCTAATCCTCTCGAAAAAACAGGAATTCATCTCAAAACTGAAGAGTGGAACCAATTGCTGAAAGAGCCGGACGTGGTAGTGATCGATACGCGTAATAATTATGAAGTGGAGATCGGTACTTTTGCAGGAGCGCTTAACCCAGAAATCCAGCATTTTCGCCAATTTCCTGAGTATATTCACGACAATTTTGATAGTATTAACGATAAAAAAATAGCTCTTTTTTGTACGGGGGGAATTCGTTGTGAAAAGGCGGCAGCTTTTTTATTAAATCAAGGCTTTTCTCAAGTTTATCAGCTAGAGGGAGGTATTTTGAAATACTTAGAAGAAGTTAGTCCCGATCAGAGTCTTTGGCAAGGAGAATGTTTTGTTTTTGATCAAAGAGTGGCCCTAACAGCTAATTTAGAGGTAGGACATTATGAAATGTGTCCCGCTTGCGGTCATCCCATCGATGAAAAAGATAAACAGTCCCCCAATTACCGAGCAGGAATATCTTGTCCCTATTGTAGTTAATTTTCTCCTATCTTAACCGCTCTCATCTCCCTACTTTTATAGTATCTGGTTACTTTTTCTTGCGGATTTGTGTACCAGAAATCATGTCATGAAGGGCGCGTTTTTTCTTTGTCCAGGCTGCCAGTAAAAAGCCTAAATATAAGGGAGCAGTGGAGAGAAATTTTAGTAAGTAGCGGCGATTAGCTCTTGCAAAAGATATGCGTCTTCCTTGGCTATCGGTGACGGATAAATCAAAAAACATTTTACCAATAGTGGCTTTAAAAAGATATTCTAAGAAAACATAATATAACCATTTAATCACTATTCCTAAACCAAGAGCAGTCAGAATGGCAATATGTTCGTGAGTAAAGTTAAGTTTGGCTTGAATATTATAGATAATTGCCGCTATAAATAAAGCAAACCCGATAATTGTTGTTCCAGCTGCACTTAATCCTGCTGCATAGTAAACCCAGATTTCTTTGGCTATATCAAAATCAAGATTTAAGTTTTGAAAAGTTGACCATTGTTGTAGGCGAAAACAGATATAACCACCTAATAAAGCGGCGATAATAAAAACGATAAAAGAATCAATTAAAGAGGCTTTTAATCGGAGCCAAAACCCAGCATAACTGGGAGAAATTGCAGCGATTAAAGAAATAATTGCAGGATTGGGAATAGCAATAATTTTAGGTTTTTCAGGAGAAGAATTTTTAGTTTTTTTAGGTTGATGGGGATTGGCTTTAATATCGGTAATAATTTTTAGCAAAGTTTTGGTGTCTTTAGGTCGATCAATAGGTTTTTCTGCCATTAAATTATCGATAAAATCTGCTAATCGAGAAGGGATTTTTGGGGCATATTTACGCCAGTTAAATTCATTTGTGTTAATATTATAAATTTTCGGGTCACTGGGTTCTTTACCGGTTAACAAAAAGACGAAAGTTTTGCCCAAAGCATAAAAGTCTGATTGGGGGACAGAGTGACCAAGAGATTGTTCAGGAGGAGCATATCCAGGGGTATAAATTCCTGTATTTTTACCTCCTGCTAGGACAGTTTTAGTCACCTGTCGCGCTGCTCCAAAATCAATTAAAACTAATTGACCATCGGGTTTTAAGATAATATTAGAGGGTTTGATATCACGATGATAGAATTTATGTTTATGAACTTCGTGGAGAATATTAGCTAACTGAGTTAACCAATCCAAAGCGAGATTATAATCAATCGGTTTAAATCCTCTTTGTTTTTGATGTTCTTCTAAGTCAATACCGGCAATTTTCTCCATAACTAAACAGTGTAAAGCAGTTTGACTCTCCCGGGGATGATAAATAAAATAGTTTTCTCCTTTGGGAATACCGGGGTGATTTAATTGTTTTAAAAGATTAGCTTCCTGTTGAAATAAATCAATAGCTTTGCTGGAATCGTAGGTAAGAACTTTTAAGACTTTGGGTATTTTACGTTCATCTATCACTTCATAGGTATTACCAAATCCACCTTTGGCACTCAATAAATTTGTGACTCGATATTTACCATTTAAAAGCAAGTCGGAACCACAGGATTGACAGTAACGACTCTCCGTGATACTTTTCGGTTTAGGACAATGAGGATTAATACAAAAACTCATAGATTTTATTGGTAGAGTACAAAATAAACTTGATGATGACAATATTCCCTGATATATTTAAGGTTTGTTGCCAAGAAAAAAGCCGCGCAATCCCAAAGTGACCACGGCACTTAAAAAAGCCACAACCATGGGGATAATCAGGGATTTAAAACCTTTCAAGTCCGCAATATCTTTAACTAGGATTGCATAACTATCCTCAACTTTTTCCAGTCGTTTATCCATTGTTTCGACTTTCTGATCAAGAGTTTTAATATCTCCCTTTATTTCTGTGGTTTCAATCTTCAGATCATTAACATCTTTTTGGAGAGTATCAAATTTTTGATTAACATCTTTTTGGAGACTGTCAAATTTTTGATCCATATCTCTTTGGAGATTGTCGATTTTCTGATTAACATCTCTTTGGAGGGTGTCGATTTTACTCTCGATCCTTGTCAGGACAGATTCGAGAGAATAGGTAACGGTTTCGCTAGTTTGTGTCATAATTAAAAACCTCTTGCAAATAACTACTTTCTTGAAATAAAAAATTAAGGTTTATTACCAAGAAAAAAGCCACGCAATCCTAAAGTGACCACAGCACTTAAAAAAGCCACAACCATGGGGATAATCAGGGATTTAAACCCTTTTAAGTCCGCGATATCTTTAACTAGGATTGCATAACTATCCTCAACTTTTTCCAGTCGTTTATCCATTGTTTCGACTTTCTGATCAAGAGTTTTAATATCTCCCTTGATTTCTGTGACTTCCACCTTTAAATCATTAACGTCTTTTTGGAGACTGTCAAATTTTTGATTAACATCTTTTTGGAGACTGTCAAATTTTTGATTAACATCTTTTTGGAGACTGTCAAATTTTTGATCCATATCTCTTTGGAGATTGTCGATTTTCTGATCTACATCTCTTTGAAGACTGTCAATTTTCTGATCCACATCTCTTTGGAGACTGTCAAATTTTTGATTAACATCTCTTTGGAGATTGTCGATTTTACTCTCGATCCTTGTCAGGACAGATTCAAGGGAATAGGTAACGGTTTCGCTAGTTTGTGTCATAATTAAAACCCTCTTACAGATAACTACTTTCTTGAAATAAAAAATTAAGGTTTATTACCAAGAAAAAAGCCGCGCAATCCCAAAGTGACCACGGCACTTAAAAAAGCCACAACCATGGGAATAATCAGAGATTTAAACCCTTTCAAGTCAGCAATATCTTTAACTAGGATTGCATAACTATCTTCAACTTTTTCTAGTCGTTTATCCATTGTTTCGACTTTCTGATCAAGAGTTTTAATATCTCCCTTGATTTCTGTGACTTCCACTTTTAAATCATTAACGTCTTTTTGGAGACTGTCAAATTTTTGATTAACATCTTTTTGGAGACTGTCAAATTTTTGATCCATATCTCTTTGGAGATTGTCGATTTTCTGATCCACATCTCTTTGCAGGGTATCAAATTTTTGATCCACATCTCTCTGAAAGGAATCTATTTTCTGACCCATATCTCTTTGGAGAGAGTCAATTTTCTGATTAACCTCTTTAATACTATCTTTAATTTCTTTTAGGACAGATTCAAGGGAATAGGTAACGGTTTCGCTAGTTTGTGTCATAATTAACAACCTCTGGTCGATATAGCCAAATATAATTAGGTTATACTAAAAAAGTTTTTCGTTGGTGTGGGGTGTAGGGTTTTATCCAATTTTCAGGAAAGAAGTACCTGAATTTTCCCCCCGATTACTCGAATAGCTGGCACTTTTTGATTTCAAAAAGCCTAAAGATATTATCCAACAAAGTTTTTAGATTTATTCAGCCAGCCCTCATTATTCCCCTATTGGTGGGAGCCAAGGACGATTTTGCTACCGAAAAAATTCCATTGTGGCCAGAGAGCGGTCATGGTAATTTAAGAAAGCGATCGGGGAACTCTAACAGGGAAGATACCGACCCTAACCAGGGAGTGCCTGTTTAACCGTCT
The DNA here is from genome assembly GCF_020245625.1 of Microcystis sp. M049S2. Lineage (NCBI taxonomy): Bacteria > Bacillati > Cyanobacteriota > Cyanophyceae > Chroococcales > Microcystaceae > Microcystis > Microcystis sp. M049S2. The sequence goes on from NZ_JADBUN010000046.1 coordinate 21,211, forward strand.
GTCCTATGTACAAGTCTATTACTGTTTTAACGCTGCTGACGGGAATTATCGCCGTTGACGTGGTTTTTGCTCAATCCACTGTTAATCTTCCTATCGCAGTTCAACAGGGAGAATCCTACGAAGGATTATTGACTAGAGCATCGCAATTAGCGGAGAAAACTATCATCAGTCGTTTTAATCAACAACAGGGTATTAATAAAATTGATTTATTAATAACGGCCGAAAAATCAGGGGCGATCGCACCTCTCCTCTCGGTGAAGGTATCCCGTCAAGATTGGTTTGGCCATCCCAATATTCAACGCTGGGCTAATGTTTTTCCCTTTGGCAAAGCTCTCCTTGGTTTTAGCTCTCCCGCACCCGTCGTCACCCCGAAAAGTCCTCCCGCTGCCGTTAACCCCACGCCATCTCCGGCACCATCTCCCACCGCTACCACTCCCCCTGCTTTACCCTTCGAGGACGAGCCGAATAATGCTCCCCCAATCCCTATTCCTAAGCAAAGACTAACCACTCCAGCTAATCGTTAATTGATAGGAAAAGCAGGGGCTTTCGGCAGATATATTGACTTTTAAGTGGCAAAACGAGGCTGAAACCAGTCTAGGGGAAAAATATCATCTTCTTGGACGATTTCTGTCCAACCAGTGACACTCTCAAAACAAGTCCCCGTCAAGTTAGCACCCCTCAAGTCCGCTCCCTGTAGATTTACCTCTTGTAAACGCGCTCCCGCTAGATTAGCACCCGCTAAATTGGCCCCGCGTAAATCACTACCGGTCAGACGTGCCTCGCTAAAATTAGCCCTTTCTAAATTGGCCCCCTGAAAGTTCACCTCTTTTAGAAAAGAGCTGCTAAAATTGGCTTCCCTTGCGGAAATCTGACGACATTTAGCCCCACTTAACCGCGCCTCTTGCAAATTGGCCCAATTGAGATTGACTTTATCTAGGGTTGCCTCCAAGAGATTAACTAAGTATAAATTCGCCCCGCATAAATTCGCCCCGCATAAATTCGCCCCCCGGAGATTAGCATGGGAAAGATCCGCCCCACTTAATCGCGAGTTACGCAGGTTAGCCTGTACCATAAAGGCCCCGGTGAGATTGGCTTTGGTTAAGTCCGCTTCCACTAATTGCGCTTGACTTAATTTGGCATAGGTTAAATTCGCCCAATTCAAACTCGCTCCCCGCAGATTTGATTTAGTCAGAAAAGAGCGACTCAAATTAGTTCCGCGCAAATTTGCCGCCGCAAAATTGACAGCGATCAGAGTCACTTGTTGTAGATCTAGACTCATCAAGTCAATGGCTAAAAAATCCCGTTCTCCTTGTTCGTAGAGTCTTAGTAACTGATTAACTTTCATCTCCCTTCTTCTACTTTAAGATGGTGGTTAAGAATTAATCAACAAAGGCACCCAAAAACTTCGTCTGATAAATAACTCATCTAAAAGCTGAGTTATTTATCAGGCTCTCTTTTGAGTTTATGTAAAGTTTTTTATCGATTTTTTAAGGGAAGATAACCCGAACAGCAAGTTAATTTTAATCATAGTTAAGTGGCTTGGCTAAAACAGTTTGACTGGTTTTCCCAATTCTACCCCAGCCCATCGGGTAATTAGTATCTAAAACTACTCTTGTTAAAAAACTTATCTATTGTTCAAACTCGATTATATTTAACCCAGCCAATTATCCCTATTTTCTCGGATCAGGGCGGTGGAGCCGAGAGGACTTTCAGGCTATTTTTACCCAAATCAATAGAGACGTTGTCTAGCAACGTCTCTACAAAAGTGGCATTTAATCAAGCTACTCAGAAACAGACAGAGGGGAAACCTTTTGGGCTTGAGCGAGATAGTACCATCCCGACGGGACAAATACCAGTGCGCTTAGGGTGGTTCCGATTACCCCGATGGAAATACAGATAGCGAGGGGTTCCCAAAAAGCCCCGCCGTAGAGAAATAATGGCACAAATCCCGTCACGGTGGTTAAGGTAGTGGTGAGAATGTGACGGGTGGAAGCAATGACCACTTCCCGGATTGCCTTTCGTTGGCGTTGAAGATGGGGCGGTAAAGCTTGTAAAGCCGCTACCACGACAATAGAATCATTAACGGAAACCCCAACTAAGCCGATAGTGCCTAAAATGGACATGAATCCTAGGGGATATTCAAATAACCAGAGGGAAAATAAGGCTAGTCCAATTGAACTAATACCGATGACAGTAACTAGGGCAGCAAGACGGAAGGAGTTAAAAGAAAGAACAAGGGTTGATAGCATTAGAATCGCCAAGACTCCCACACTAGCAATTAGATTAGCCACAGCTGTATCTCTTTCTTCTTCCTCTCCGCCAAATTCGAGCCGATACCCTGCCGGAAGGGAAAATTTGCCCGATTCTAAGTTTTGGCGAAATTCGTCTAAAACCGTTGCAGCGATCGCATCAGCTTGAACATAGGCCTTCACCGTATTAATTCGCTTGCCATTTCGTCGAGGAATCGTGGCTAATTCGGGGAGAAAATCAAATTCTGCCACGGAGGAAAGGGAAATATTCGCCCGTTCAGCAGTGGCGGAATTACCGAGAATATTTAAAGAGGCAATTTGTGGCAGTTGCTCGCGATCGCGATTAGCGACTCGGACTCGTACGGGTAATTCTTCCGTTGCTTCTAAAATCGAGCCACCCACAGAACCTTCTAAAAGGTTATCCAATTGACTTGCGATCGCCGCGTTATCCAAACCAATTAGTCGAGCTTTTTCTTCATTAATTTTTAAGGCTAATTTAGCTTGAATTTCACTTAAATCAGCAACAGAATAGGTTATTTCGGGTATTTTTGCCAGTTCTTCCCGTAGGGACTCGCCAATTTTCCTTAACATCTCCAATTCTGAGCCATAAACCCTAATTTCGATCGGGGCGCCCACCGGTGGACCCTGTTCTAGGGGGCTGACTAATACCCTTGCCATCGGTAGAGCTTGACTTAATTGTTTTTGTAAGGTTTCGATCAATTGGGGATCATCAGAAACTTGCCGAAGTTGAATCAACGCTTGGGCAAAATTAGGAGAGTCTTTGACGCCATCGGAGAGATTATAGTAGAAGGGGGGAGCATTACGCCCTAAAAACCAGTGAACTTCCCCAATTTCTCGATGATCTAGCAGTATTTTTTCAGCTTGAGCCACTTTTACCTGAGTTACTTCTAGGGTTGTGGTGGGGGCCAGTTCGATTTCTAGGGTTAACTGATCTCGTTCTGCTGGGGGAAAGAATTCTTCTGGGAGAGTGCCGGCGACAACAAAGCCAGTAATTGGGATAATCAAGCCAATAACCAGACCTAATACGGGAAAATAGAGAATTAACTTCAAAATTTGGCGATACAAACCCGTTAGGAGCGGTAAATTAATTCCCGTATCCCACCAATGGGTTTTTGTCTGATGCGAGCGATGAGTCAGTTGATATAAACGTAAACTGAGGACAGGAATAATCGTTAGGGACAAAATTAGAGAACTAACCAAGGCTAAGATCACTGTTTGGGCGATAGTACGCACGAATTCGCCAGTGCCTCCTTGCAAAAGAGCGATCGGCATAAAAGACAAAATCGTGGTTAGGGTAGAAGCTAAGAGGGGAATCCCTAACTGTTTAACGGTTTCAGCAACAATATGTTCGTGAGCTATTCCGGTCCGTAGTCCTTTTTGCAGTTCATCGACAATCACAATAGCGTTATCGATCAAAAGTCCCAAAGCAATAACAATTCCTGTCACCGACATTTGATGTAGGGGAATTTGCCAGAGATTCATACCGGCAAAGACCATCAGGATCGATAAAGGCAGGGATACACTTACTACCAAGGCGGACTGCCATCCCATCATCACAAAAGCTGTCCCCATGACACAGAGTAACCCTAGGATCATGTTGCTGAATAATCCATCGAGTCGGTTAGCCACATAACGATTTTGGGCAAAAATTATCTTGAGGCTCACACCTTGGGGGAGAGAAGGGCGAAACAGGTCTAACTTGGCCTGGGCCGCCGCTGTCCATTCGTCTATGCGTTGACCAGATTCCATCATAGCGGCCACCACAATAGCCGGTTTACCGTTAATAATGGTTAGTTCTGGTGGTGGTTCTTGAATTCCCTTGGTAACTAGAGCGATATCTCCTAAACGGGTAAATTGTCCATCATTACTGTAACGAATCGGAATGGCTCGAATCCGAGAGAGTGATTCTAAACTGGTATCGACTTCCAATAATAAATTATTGCGATTACTGCGAAGTTGTCCGGCGGCGACCTTGGCATCACTGGTTTGAATTTGTTGGGCAACTTCGACGGCGGTTAGGCCCAGAGAGGATAATTTCACCGGATCGATTTCGACTAAAATTTCCTCGGCCGGAACCCCGACTAACTCGACCCTTTCGGTTCCCCAAAGGGCTTCTAATTCATCGAACAGTTCTTGGCCAAGTCGGCGTAAAATAGCGTAATTAGGAGCGGTATCTAGATCCCAAAGGATGGCAGTCAATAAACTAAAGGCTTTACTATATCCTTCTTCGTATAAGGGTCTTTGGGCTTCTGGGGGTAGTTGCGGGATGACATCGGTAATCCGATCGCGAATGCGTGACCAGACGGGATCCACATCAGTCACTTCATCTTTAAGTTCAATATTGACCGTGGAACGCCCTAATTCCGAGGAGGACTCAATCAGGCTAATTTCTTTGATGCTAGAGAGAGATTGTTCAATTTTTTCGGTCACTAGGGATTCGACCCGATAAGGACTGGCACCGGGTAAATTGGTGGTAATGGTGGCACCTCGATTAATTGTTTCGGGATCTTCCATGCGCGGCAAAATTTGAAAGGAAGACAATCCCCAGACAATAATCAGAATTAAGGTCAGAATTAGTAATCTAGGTTTACGTTCAAATAAGTTATTCATTGGAGATTATTAGGGATAATAAAGCTGATTAATGACCGCTGACTACCAAATTTCCACCATTTGCCCTGGTACGATGCGGTGAACCCCTTCGACGATCACCCGATCACCGGAGGTGAGCGTCCCGCGCACCAACAAGCGATCGCCTTGAATCGCTAGAACTTCTAAATCTTGGCGTTTGACGGTAAATTGTCGAGGATTATCGGGATTAGCTTCTCCTAGAACATAGGAAGACCATAATCCTCTCGTGCCTTGTACTAAAGCTTCTGTGGGCAACCAATAGCCCGATTGTGGAACCGATTGAGATAATTCTAGGCTGACCACTTGCCCCGGAATCAGGCCCTGAGTCTGATTTAAACTTAAAATAACCGTGGCGGTACGGGTAGTTGGATCAATTTGGGGCAAGGTTGAAGTGACTTGTCCTGTTAATATTTTGTTACCAATTTTTAAACGATGTTTACTCCCAATTGGTAAGTTTTCGGACTGGTCAATGGGAACCCCTATACGCGCTTCCAGTTTATTACTTTCCACTAAACGAACGATCGGATTACTTGCAGAAACAACAGTGCCAATATTGACGTGAAGGAGGGCAATAGTGCCATCGTAGGGGGCTTGAAGTTGGCTTTTCTCAATCTCTAATTTAATATTCTTCAGTTGGGCATCAAATTGGTCAATAACGGCTTTTTGCAGAGAAATCAATTCGGGACGAGTACCAGCTTTGAGTTCATCTAATTGACTTTGGGCTTCATCAATTCTCGCTTGTTGTGCATTAACATCTGTTTGCACTTCTTCGAGTTGTTCTCTAGTAATTGCCCCTTCTTGATACAATCCTAGCCGTCTTTGGTATTTAGATTGGGCTAAAGCTAATTGTTCCCTGAGATCTCGGACTTTTGCTTGGGCTGCAGCGATACTTTCTTTCCTGGAACCAGCTTGTAATTCTTGCAGTTTAGCCGTGGCTTGCGATCGCTGGGCGATGAGTTCTTGTTTTTGTGCTTCTAAATTGCGTGTATCTAGAGTAGCAATTAAAGTACCTCTGCGTACCTCTTGACCCTCTTGAACCAATAAACTAATTAATTGTCCCGAACGCTCAAATCCTAGTTCACTTGTCCGTTTAGCCACAATATTACCGGTATAACGGCGCGGTTCTTGGTGATGGGTGACAGGACTTAAAGTTAAGGTTCGCACCGGTAAGGCTGCCGTCTTGCTCTTATCAATTGCTAACGAAGCGGTTTCTTCTGAGGTGGTGGATTCAGAGGTGTCTTCTAAGAGGACATTACGCAGGGTAGGATAGGCAAAAACCGAGGTGGCCGCTAGGATACCAGTAATAATTAATCGCCAAGGCAATCGCAGTTTTTTGATGGCAGTTTCTTGCTGTTTAGTGACAGGATTGGGGGAAGTCATAATCTAGTTCCAAATGAGTAGGGTTTTGTCAAGAGTAATAACAGATTAGCGAGGAAAGAACTATTTTTTGATCGCATAAGGCCGTAGGACAAAAGCCGCTGCTAGGGATAATATACCGGCGGACAAAAAGGCAATTTGTACCCCCCAGGGGTTATCAGGAGTTTTCCCGAAAGACAGGATTAATCCTGTTAGAAAAGACCCCGCACCTTGGCTAAATTGAATTAGGAGACCCCTGGTACCAAAAAATATTGCTTCTCGTCCCATTCCCTGTTGCTCCGCATCTTGATCGATAATGTCCGATAACATGGCATTCGGCAGACTAAAAAAGCTGGCTAGGGCTAAATTAGCAATGATCGAAAGGATTAACCAGGGAATCAAAGAATCTTGCCACCAAAAACGACCACAGGCCATGGCAATCATACCCAGACCAACCCAGATTAAAGAACCTTGAAAAACCAGTTTTTTGCCATATTTTCGCGCTAAGGGTAGAACTAGGGTAAATCCAGCCAAGGCACTACCGACGATAATAGTATTAATCACGGCGGCAAAACTTACCTCTCGTTTGAGGAGAGCAATTACTAAAAAAGTCGGAATCACCGAGATAATACTAATCACCATCCACGCCAAGATCATGGTGATCATATAGATACAAAAAGTCCGATTGGTAAAAGCAGCCGTTAAGGTGGTTTTAAAGTTAGGATATTTCCCCTTAGAAGGACTATATTCTTCTTTTTCTAGCAAGGGCATAGCTAGAGTAATTAGCCCAATAAGACTAATAGCAATACCCATTCCCTGAAAGCCATAGCTATCAGTTAACCAAGGGGCAATAATCCCACCAATGGTGGCACCAACTAAACCAAAAATTCCGATTTGAGTTGATAATTTAACCCTTCCTTCTGGGCTTTTAGCGAGAGTGGGCAACCAGGCTAAATAGGGAACATGATAGGATGCCATACCCACATAAAACACCCAAAGCATGGTGACTAAATAAATGAAGTAAGTGGTTTGATTTAAGTTATTAGGGGGATTAAACAACAGGATAAAACCACCAATTAAAGGGACTAAACTGGCCAGTATAAATGGTCTTCTTTTGCCCCAAGGACTCCAAAAGCGGTCGGAAAAATAACCGACTACTGGCTGCACAAAAGCCCCAGCAATACGGCTAATCATTATCGCTATCCCCACTAAAGCAGAGGGCAATAAAATGGATAAGTTATAGTCATTGGGAATGCCCGGGTCGTAGCGATAGATTAGCATGGTTAGAAGGGCATTGTTAACGATAAAGTTACCAAACCAACCAGTGATATACGGAAGATAATCTATTCGGAGATGTTGCCATTTGCTAGAAGTGCTAGAAGTCATTAGAATTGGGGGAGAGATGGGTAGTTAGTAGTAGATTGTTAGGCTTATTTAAAGAAATTCGTAGCGACCGGGTGAGAGAATGTGATGGGGATCCAAGCTGTCTTTAATTTTCTGGATTAAGCAACTATAATCGTCTTGGGCTACGGGTAAACTATTCATAGAGTGGGTACTAAGACGGTAGGGATAATAGCCTTGATTGATCAATTCTGCCAACATTTCATCGTGACAATTTAAGGCTTTTTGGTCTTCTCCTTCTAGCAATCGATCATAAAAAATGGCAGCATTGATGTTGATATTGCGCTCGGTAATACAGTTAATGCCGATATTAGGTTCATAACCATATTTTTGAGCGATGCTGCTGATAATATTGAGAGCATTTCTGAGATGATTTCCCAGAAAAGGAACAGCGGGAACACACCAAATCATGCCACAGGCATCCAGGTCTAAATTCAACCTATCGGTGGGGGGCGTTTTTTTGCGCCAATAGGCCATCTTCAGCACTTTTTCGGTAATCATTCCTCGTTGGGGATTTTTGTGATAAATTAAATCCACCTTATCCTTAATTTCCACCCCTGTAAATACTTTAAAAATGGGACTCATTTTGCTGGCCATTTTGAACTTATTTTCATCAAAAAACATAAGTTTATTGACAATTCCTTTCAAGGCTTTTTCAATTAGTTTTCTTTCAACTTTTCCCTGTTCTGGTGAAGCCGAATATAAAGCGCCTTCTCCTATCCAAACACCGCCACCCCATTGATGACTTAATTGTTCTAATAAATCGGGGGGTAAAGGAGTTTTTTCTTGGCATTCCTGCCAGGGATATTGTTGTTGAATAGACAACATTCGGTAGTTATTATTAATGTGGAAGGTCGTTTTAATTACCCCTGCCATTTTCAGTTGACGTAGTTTATCGATCAATAACTCTAATTTATTTTCCTGATCGATGCTATAGAAAAAAGCCTGAAAATATTCAGGATAGGGGGTTAACCAAAAAGTCATTTTGGTGACGATTCCCAGGTTAGATTGGGTAAAAATTCCATCAAAATAAGGACCGACTCCCCAACGATTGACCGCCCCTATTTGGGAATTTTCAAAGCGATTAAATCCCGTATGAACACATTCACCGGTGGGCAAAACTACTTCCATTCCACAGACATGATTAAAGCGATCGCCCAAAGGTCCTTTGGCTTCACCTCGTTCGAGAATATTGCCAATAATACTAGAATCAGGAGTCGAACCGGTGACACTCATTAATAATTTATTGCCATTTTTTTGCAAAAAATCGTAGAGTTGTCGCTGAGTAACACCGGCTTCAATAGTTACATAAGCTAGGGTTTCATTATAATCCAAAATCTGATTTAATCGACTCAAATCCATTAAAACCGAACCGGTGCGGCTAGGAACTCGCGAACCATAACCCCAATTTTTACCTGTACTAATAGGATAGACAGGGGTTTGATAGCGATTAGCAATTTTTAGAGATTCTTGGACTTCTTGACGATTACCTGGGCGAATAATTGCCGGGATTTTAGCATGGGTTTCGTAGGTAGCGGTCTCGGCTTCTAGGCGTTTTTTGTTATCGGTGCTGACATATTCGGAGCCTAATAAATTTTCCCATTCCTGTAGAGCGTTAGTTAAATTGTCGCTAATAATATTTTCGGAAACAATTAGAGAGTCCATAGTATTTTTTTTCTCCTTGAAATTCAGGTATGAAGGGTAATTAAAGGGCCGTAGGGAACCGGCCCTGCTATCCGTGGCAATTAACTTTTAAGCGGTTGCTGTTTGCGAGAGAAAATTGCGCTAAAACTAGGAATAAAACGGGGAGTATTGGCGAAAACTGCTTGATAATTGGTGTCTTGACTCAAAGCTTCTTCTTCAGCCGGAATGCGTTGGATTAATAACCAAGCATTCAGGAGACTAAAGACTATAGATGTCAGATAAGCGGTATGAAACAAGGGAACCACCGCTAATTCCGTGATCATGGCCCACCAGTTAGGATGACGGATATATTGATAAATGCCATTGTCGATCACGGGTGTCTGAGGAACCGTGACCACCTGATGAATCCAGCGATCGCCCAAGGCTTCAATGGAGGCATAGCGGAGCTTTTGAGCTAAAAAAGTAGTAATTAGGGAAAATAAAGCCAATGCTGGAATAAAAGGTCGATCGAGCAGATAAACTTCCCCAATCATGCAAAGCATCCAGCTAGATTGGAAAATCTTGACGAATCCCACATAATTAGAACTATGCAGTTTGCCACCTTCCGCTAAGACTTTGGCCATATTCTGTTTACTCAGACGAGTAACGCGCACTCGTTGGACAATAATGTAACTAATCAGGGCAATGAAAACTATTTGGCTTAACATCCTTAAATATCCTTAGAATTGAACTAAAATGGCTTCTTGAGCAAATCCAGGCCCCATGGAAATTATTAATCCGTAGGAACCCGTGGGAGGATGGGGACGGGAAAGGGTTTCATCGAGAATGCAGAGGATAGTAGCAGAGGCAATATTGCCAATTTCTGCCAAAATATCCCAACTAACCTGTAAAACATCCGGTTCTAACTGAAATTCTTCAACTATTGCATCGAGAATCTTTGGACCCCCCGGATGCACCATCCAACAGACAATTTCCTCGAGGGAAACTCCTGTTTTTTCCAGTAAAGATGTCACCGCTTTTCTCACCCCACCCTTGACGTAATCAGAGACTTCTGGGCGAAGAATTTGGCGAAAACCGTAGTCTGTTAAAGGTAATGCCATTAAATGCTCTGTGTGGGGCATTAACAGCGATTGAGTGCCGATAATCTTCAGTTTTGCTTTACCTTGCTTGACTAAGGGATGTTCATCTCCCGCTAAGAGAACCGTGCCGACTCCATCGCCAAATAAAGCCGCTACCACAAGGGTCATAATGATATTGCTATATTGAGACGGATCTTCGGGTAATTGTCCCAATAATTCCGTTAAATCGCTATGAATTGACCCTTGCCAAAGGCCAGAGGAGGGATCGGTGGTAAACAAAATCGCTGCTTCGGTGGGATGTCCTTGCAGATAATCGTTTACTCTGGCTAATCCTTGGGCGCCTCCCAAACAGCCGACACCCGATAACGCTTGCCGCTTGATATCGAGGGAAAAATCTAGACGATTGAGGAGTAAACTTTCTAGGGAAGGAACGGAAGGAAGAACAGTAACGGAAGTAACTAGGGAGATTTCTTTGGGAGAAAGAGCGGCTTTTTTGAGCAAATTAGTTACTGTCGATGTTACTAAATCCATAGTTAGATCGACCATTTGACGAAAGGGTTGGGCGATTCCGGGAGGATTATCGGCATCGAATTCATCTAGGGGAATAGTGAAGTATCGCCCTTGAATTTTGACATTACTGAAAAAACGATGAATTTGTTCTAAATCAAAAAAGGTTTGTTCCTGGAAGTCGAGTTGATTTTCTCGGCAATAATCTTGAAGAAGATTAGCACAATGATTTCTGATATTGACTTCTAGAACTTCTTGGGGATAGTAATGTTCTGGAAAACCAGTAGCTGTCTCAATAATGTAGGGCATTGGAGTTAAAAGAGAGGGATTTCAGGGGGGGAGAATTATGCTGGGAGATTTAAGCCAGTAATCGGCGAGCTAATCCTTGGGCTTGGCGTATATAACCCAATTTGTCAATCACTAAGGAGTGAGTACCGCTATGGTGTTTATTGTCGGCGCTTAAATTGGAACTAATTTGACGTTTTAGCTTTTCAAATTTATAGACAAACCGGGATTTTTTATCCTGAGCTTGTAGATAAGCGGCCACTAAATTACTTTGTTCTTCAAATACTCGCCAGTGGGTGCCAGTGGGATGAACCATTCCGATGACAAACAGGTTATTTTCCTCTGGGTGAAAAACATTCATATAGAGGTTAGGCTGGGTGGTTCCTTCTTGCCAATTTAAATCCGATTTGTCAATAAAAGAAAATTCAATTTTGTAACCAGTGGCGTAGATAATCAGATCAATTTCTTCTGTACTGCCATCGGCAAAAATAACATTCTTTCCATCTAATTCTTGGATATTAGGCTTATGGGTGACATCTCCATGCACATAATAACGATAGATTTGTTGGTCACTGTTGGGAATAATTAGACCGTTACTTTTACAGTCTGTAGGAATATTGAGTTTTTTGAGATTAACTCCTTGTAAGAATAGAGCTATTGGTGATAATAAAGCCATCATTTTCATGTGTTCTTGGGCTGGAATTAGATTCATGATTGGCGTGTTAATCATCACCCATTCTGGGGGCAAACCGAACAAAAATTTCGGCATACAGAGAAAGCCACGACGGGTACTATGGAAAGTTTTACTGCCATTGATAGCCGCTTCGACGACTAAATCCATGGCTGATTGTCCCGCTCCAACTACTAGGACTTTTTTAGCATTTAGTTGAGCGGGATTATCATAATCTTTTGAATGGATAATTTCCCCGTCAAAATGCCCAGAAAATTGAGGAATATTCGGTTTACTATGATAACCACTAGCGATTAAAACCCCTCGGTATCGTCTGGTTTCTTGGTTGCTAAGGGTGACATCCCAAAAGTTACCCACCTTTTTTACTTTCTCCACGCTGAGATTAAATTCCATGAAATCATAGAGATTGAAATGAGCGGCATAATTGCGAAGATATTCATAGACTAACCGATGATTGGGATAATCTGGGTAATCTTTTGGCATGGGAAAATCGGAAAAAGGTTGTGTGGTTTTATGACCAATCAGATGTGTATTTTTATACATTGGACTATCGGGACGATCATAAATCCAAATACCCCCAACATCCTGGGCAGATTCGATAACATTAAAGGGAATTTTGGCTTTGCTTAAGGCTCTAGCCGCCGCTAATCCTGCGGCACCAGCCCCAATAATACAGTATTGCTCTTTGTAATCTAAAGTCATGATTTTTCTCCCTTGAATAATTGGTTGATTAGGCAGTCATTTGTTCAGGAAACTCTCGTAAACTTTGGCCAATTATTTTCATAATTTTCTCCGTATGTTGATTGATAAAGAAATGTCCTCCCGGTAAGGTATGCAGGACAAAATCTTGATTGGTTTGCAGTTGCCATTGTTGTAATTGATCGGCAGAAACCTTGGCATCGTTGTGGCCTCCAAAAACGGTAATAGGACAATTTAAGGGTTGACCTTGTTGATAAGAATAGGTCTCTAGGAGTTTGAAATCTGCTCGTAAAATTGGCAAAAAAGCCGCCATTAAATCGGGATTTTTGAGGAGAGTTTCTGGGGTTCCTTGAAAATGACCTAAAGCTGTTAAAAATTGCTCATCTCCCAGACGATGAATGGGTAAATCAGGATTGACAATTTGAGGCGCTCGAAATCCAGACATAAATAAATGTTGGGGTAGATTTTGCCGAGTTTTAGCCAATTCTCTGGTTAATTCAAAACTGATTAAAGAACCCATGCTATGACCAAAAAAAGCATAAGGTTGGTCTAAATAGGGAGTCAGAATCGGAATGAGACGATTAATCAGGGATTTTAGCGATGTAATCGCAGTTTCCTGAAGACGCGTTTCGCGTCCGGGTAGTTGAATCGCCCACAATTCCACTTGCTTGGGGCAGTAATTCAGCCAATTTTGGAATACGGAGGCACCCCCACCAGCGTAGGGAAAACAAAATAGACGAATGTGGGCGTTAGGATTAGCTTGTTTGCGAATTAGCCAAAGTTTCGGATCATTAGAGATATTTTCGGCTTTAGTCGTCTTGATTGGTTTTTTCTGTTTTGAGGGGAGAGGAGTTTTATTGCTAGTTGCAGGTTGGGAATTTTGGGTGATTAAGTTGAATATTTGCGGTAAAAACTGCTCAATACTCAATCCCGCTAGGTATTCCACGGGAACAATAATTTTTAAATCCTCCTCTAGTTGACGTCGTAATTGACTGGACATGAGAGAATCTAAGCCTAAACTAGAGAGCGGTTGCTTGGTATGTAGCTTGACCACGGATAAACCAGTAATCTGTTCTAAAACACCGATAATGTAGGTTTCTAGTTGTTTAAGCTGTTTCTCTGCGGGTGTGGCCAACAAAGAGTCAAGGGTAATTAGATGACCAGAAGATGATGCAGTGGTGGTTTTGACAACTTCCGGCGGTTGCGGCGGTGTTTCTAGGAGATATTTCGACAATTCAGGCAATAATTGCGCTTCTTCTGGGGTCAAGTCGCCTGTTTTTAGCCAATAACTACTTCTTTCAAAGGTGTAGGTCGGTAAGATACAGGGTTTACTGTCTTGATTGGCCGTTATCTCTTGCCAATTCAGGGCGAATCCCCGCAGATAAAGCTGACTGACACTCTCGAGGATCTGTTGTCGGTCAGAGGTTTGACGACGCAAACTGGGCAACCAAAGACAAGAATAATTTTTATCCAGTAGGCTGCCCATGCCCGATAAAACGGGATGGGAGCCGCATTCGACAAATAGCTCATAACCGTTGTCCAGTAAGGTTTTTATCCCATCGGCAAAGCGAACAGAAGACCGGAGATGACGACACCAATAATCGGGAGTAGTGACCTCAAAATTGACTAAGTTGCCATTAAGGTTAGAAATTAAGGCTCGTTGGGGGGGATGATAGGTGATAGTTTCAGCAATTTGTCGGAACTCGTCTAAAATCTCCTCCATCAGAGGGGAATGAAAGGCTTGAGAGACATTTAACCGGGTAATTTTCAGATTTTTGACCTGAAGCTGTTTTACCAGGGTTTCTATGGTCTCTGCAGCACCGGACAGGACAATATTATCCTGACCATTAATAGCGGCAATAGCGACCTGAGATTGATAGGGGGCAATTAAGGGAATAATTTCAGCTTCACTAGCCGATATAACGACCATTGAACCACTTTTTCCCACAGAATCCATCAATTTAGCCCGATAGAAGACTAATTTTAAGGCATCTTCTAAACTAAAGACTCCAGCAACACAGGCGGCCACATATTCCCCTAAACTATGACCCATAACCCCATGGGGGCTAATTCCCCAGGATTCCCAGAGTTTAAAAAGGGCGTATTCGAGAGCAAATAGGGCAGGTTGGCTGTAAAAAGTTTGATTGAGATGATTTTCTTGGTCAATAATCTCCGTTAGGCAATAGTCCCCATATTGACGGAGAATCTCAGCACAGCGATCGAGTGTTTGACGAAATAGAGGATAGGATTGGTATAGTTCCCTTCCCATACCGGGGTATTGAGAACCCTGTCCCGGAAAGAGAAAGGCAATTTTTGCCCGATTTTTGCCATTAAATTCACTTTTTTGGCGAAAAGAACTGGGTTCACCTTGAACGAAAGCGGCTAATTTTTCTTGAAGTTGGCAGTGACTAGAGACAATACAGGTGAAACGATGGGGTAATTGAGAGCGACTGCGATTGCTAGTAGCACAAATGGAGCTTAAAGCAATATTTTTCGCATTTTCTAGGTAATGTGCGTATTTTTGGGCTAGTTTGATTAAAGCCGATTCAGTCTTGGCTGAGAGGGTGAACAGATAGGGCGATGAATCAGGTGCCGCAGTCGTTTGAGGTTCGTAAGGGTATTCTTCGAGAATAATATGGGCATTAGTGCCATTTAAGCCAAAAGAACTAACTCCAGCTAAACGAGCAGAATTTTCACTAACCCATTCACGGTTTTTAGTCGGAACTTTCAGCGGTTGATTTTCCCAGTCTAGATGGGGTGTCGGTTGCTGGAAGTGGAGATGGGGGGCAATTTGTCGATGTTGCAAGCATAAAATCACTTTCATCAGTCCGGCAATACCAGCGGCCGCTTCTAGATGGCCGATATTGGTTTTGACGGAACCAACCCAAACCGGTTGGGGATTTTTAGCAAAAACTGTCGATAATGCACCTAATTCAATGGGATCGCCTAAAGAAGTGCCAGTTCCATGGGCTTCAATATAGCTAATGTCCTCTGGCTTTACCTGAGCATTTTTTAAAGCTTGACGAATCAATTGTTCTTGACTAAGTTGATTGGGAACTGTTAAACCGCTACTCGTACCACCATGGTTAACGGCCGAACCTTTAATTAGTCCTAAAATCAAGTTATTATCCCGAATAGCCGCAGATAAAGACTTTAAAACTATAATACCGCCGCCTTCTCCCCGCACATAGCCATTCGCTGTTCTATCAAAGGTTTTACAACGACCGTCAGGAGACAACATCTGGGCGCGGGATTCCATGATAGTAACGAAGGGGGTTAACATTAGGTTGACCCCCCCGGCTAGGGCAACTTCACACTCGTTATTGCGTAAACTTTGGCAAGCTAAATGAACAGCGACTAAAGAGGAGGCACAAGCAGTATCAACCGTTAAAGTTGGGCCATGAAATCCAAAAAGATAGGATAAACGTCCCGAAGCTACACTTTTAGCATTTCCCGTTCCCGTATAGGCATCAATCAGATCGGGATGATGGCTAAAATGGGAGTAATCTTGAGTCATCATGCCTATAAATACCCCCGTTTGACTTCCTCGCCGATTTAAGGGTGATATTCCCGCATTTTCCAGAGCTTCCCAGGCTAGTTCCAGCAGTAATCGCTGTTGCGGATCCATTTGTGCCACCTCCCGGGGAGAAAGACCAAAAAAATCAGCGTCAAATTGATCTATCGGTTGATTTAAGAAGCCACCGTGACGGGTATAGACTTTTCCCCTTGCATCGGGCTTAGGATCGTAATAATTGTCAATATTCCAGCGTTGCGGCGGAATTTCGCTGATGGCATCGGTTCCTGATTGCAATAATTCCCAAAAAGTTTCCGGTGAATTAGCTCCCTGGGGAAAGCGACAGGACATACCAATAATTGCAATTGGTTCATTCTTAGCTTTTTCTAGGGTATGTAGCTTAGTTTTTAAGACCTTAATTTGATTTAAGGCATCTTTTATTAAGCTCATTTGATCAGTTTTGGCAGGTATTTGTGTCATGGTAAACAGGTTATTTAGATAGGGTTTGAGGTCTGCTTTTCTAACCTAAGGAATTTAATTCCTGTAGCAGTAAATCGGACAATTCTTCTAGGGATAAGTCTTCTTCGTTGAGGGGATCAATATTGCTATCTTGATTTGCTCCTATTGCTAAGGGTTTTAAACTAAAGTCAAGGTCAATAACTTCAGTTACCAGATAATCGACCAAACTGGTCACTGTTGGGTATTTAAAAGTGATAGTTGCCGCCAGAGATTTACCTAAATCCTTGGCTAAACGATTGCGTAATTCCACCGTCATTAAAGAATCCATTCCCAACTCAAAAAAACCTTGGTCAACTTTGGTAAATTCTCTAGCCGGAATACCGAGAATTTCCGCTACAATCCCTTGAACATGAGCAGTCAAAGCCGCAAAACGCTCCTCAATTGGTACTGTAATTAAGACATCAATAAAATTATTGTCTGGAGTTAATTTTTGGGCTGAAAAACTCTGGAAATCTCGTAATAAAGGCGGAATTTTTTGATTCTCGAAACTGTTAAAAAAGCTATCCCAATTGAGAGAAGCGACAGTTACCTGTGTCCGAGAAGTCGTCAGCAATGTTTCGAGGAGATGCAAACATTTTTGGGGATCAAGAGGGGTAAAACCCTGTTTAATTAGCCTTTTTTTGGCTTTTTCGCCTAAATTTTCGGCCATACCACCCTCTGCCCAGGGACCCCAATTAATGGTCAGGGCCGGTAGTCCTTGCGCTTGACGATAATGAGCTAGACTATCTAAAAAGGCATTAGCACTAGCATAATTACTCTGTCCAGAAGACCCTAACACCGAGGCCATCGAGGAAAAATTAATAAACCAGTCTAAATCCACTTCTTGACTGAGGAGATGCAAATTCCAAGCTCCGAGTATTTTGGGGGAAAAGACGCGCTCAAATTTCTCCCAAGTCTGTTTGGATAAGCTGGCATCCTCTAACACCCCGGCCGTGTGAATAATGCCTTTTAAAGGGGGTAACTGTTGCTCGATTATCTCAAAAGCCCGACGCATTTGGCCAAAGTCGCTAACGTCGGCGGCAAAAACTTCTACATTGGTTCCCTCTTGTCGCCATTGGTCTATAATTTGTTGGGTTTCTGGAGTTATTCCCCGGCGACTCAGTAAGACGAGGGATTTTGCTCCTTTTTTCCTTAACCAATTAGCCACTTGCTGCCCTAAGGCCCCTAGACCACCAGTAATAAGATAGGTGGCATTTTCGGCAATTTCTCGGTTTTTTAGCGACGATTTCGGGATAAATCGCCCTAAACGAGCCACATAGCTCTGGCCTTGCCGCCAAACGATTTGATTTTCCTCCTCCGAACTTTGTAAAGATTGGAACACCTCTAGGGCTAAGGTGTGGCTATCCTGAAATTTATCTCCATCTAGACACAGACAGCGCAATTCTGGGTGTTCTAGGGCAATAGTCCGTCCTAATCCCCAGAGGGAACTTTGGGCAAGGGCAATCACTGTGGGTTGAGAAGGAATGTATTGAGCCGATTGGGTGACAATATAGAGGCGAGGAGAGTAATTAACCTCTATTTTGCCTAGTTCTTGCACTATTTCCAGCAAAGTTCCACAAATTCGCTCCTGAGTGACGGCTAGGTTTTGATTATTTTCTAAAGCTTGGTCGTCATCGATTCCCCAGAGATAAATTAGACCTTGATAGGGTTTTTTGAGGAGATATTGCCAAGTCTGGCGATTGTTTTCGGTGATAAGTTGGCATCTATGCCCTTGTTGCAGCAATTTTTCGGCTAATTGTTGCCCTACTCCCTTTTTGTCGGCAAAAATTAACCAATCTCCTGTTTCTGTCCAATCCATTCCCGTCAAGTCCGTGGCTTGCCAAGTAATTTCGTATAAACTATCCTTGAGGTCGTTGGTCTGGGAAAAGAGGGTTTCTGGCCGGGCCTGTTGAAAGGTTAATCCGTCAATTTGGCTAATTAATTGACCCGATTCGCTGAAAATAGTTAAATCAGCGATTAAGATGCCGTTTTGCAAATTGCTATGGCTGAAGCGACCATGACAGTATATAGAGGTGTCCTTAACTCCCGAAAAGGTCAATCGGTCAATATTAGTGGGAAGATAGGTGCTATTCCCTGCGGGAAATAGTGCCGACATAGCGTGAAAGCAACCATCAAGTAAGACAGGATGTAGCTGGTAATCCACCGCTTGCGAGAGTAGATGGGAAGAAAGTTGAATTTTTGCGACAATTTCGGACTGATTGCGGTAAAGTTCCTGGATAACTCGAAAACTTTCCCCGTAGTTCACTCCTTTACTTAAACAGTCCTGATAATGCTGTGCAATTTCGATTTTTTGGTGACAACGGTCCCGGATATCTGTCCAATTGCAGCTGGGTAAGTCCTGGTTTTCATTGGTTAAATTACCGGATAGATGCAGTAGGGAAACTTCCCCTTCCCCAAGACTGAGAATCTGAAATTGTCCCCCCGCTAGTAAGCTTAACTGTACCTTTTTACTCTGGTTTTCTGAGAAAATTAAGGGTCGATTCAGACTCAATTGGCCAATAGTAAACTGCTGATTGGGATATTGTTGACCGGCTGCCACTATAATCATCTCTAGATAGGCTGCGGCCGGGAAAACTACCTGGCCAAAAACTTGATGTTCTTGCAGATAGCTCGGAGAGCAGGGAGAAAGAGAGGATTGATAGTGAACATCCTTTGACCCCAATAGATGCAGCGGTTGCTGTAGGAGAGGGTGGAAAGCTGCTACTGTCGGGGTTTTTAGCTGAGAATCAATGTAATCTAACCAATAGCGTTTTCTTTGGAAGGGATAGGTCGGTAAGGGGATTTTTTCGCGTAAATAATCCAGGTCGAATCCATTCCAGTCAATTTTGACCCCTTTTACATAAAGGGTCGCTAAACTTTGGAGTAGGGTTTCCCAATTCGACTGTTTTGGGGATAAACTAGCTAACCAGAGACCTCGGTCGGGGAGATTTTGCTGACCTAGGTTAATTAATGTGGTTTTTGCGCCAATTTCTAGGAATATTTCCGTATTTAACTCTCCTAATCTTTCTATACCCCGGGCAAACTCTACGGGAGACAGTAGATGATTAACCCAATATTGGGAAGTTGCTATCTCTGCATCGATAACATCCCCAGTCAGGTTAGAAATAAGGGGAAGACGTGGGGAATTATAGGTGATAGTTTCGGCAATCTTGGCAAATTCCCCCACCATACCCGTCATTAAGGGAGAATGGAAAGCATGGGAAACCGCTAAAGTCTGACTTTCAATGCCTCTCTGATTGAAGTTAGCGATTAAATGGTTAATAGCCTCAGTTTCGCCAGAAATGACCGTATTTTCTCGACTATTGACCGCAGCAATGGTACAGATGCCTCTAATCTTCCTCAGATGATTGGTCACGGTGTCGGAATCGGTAAAAATTGCCGCCATTATGCCGTTTTTCGGTAATGTCTGCATTAAGCGTCCCCGATGGGCAATTAACTTCAAACCGTCTTCTAAGCTAAAGACTCCCGCTAAACAAGCGGCCACATATTCCCCTAAACTATGACCGATGAGAGCATCGGGTTTCACTCCCCAAGATAACCAGAGTTGGGCGAGGGCATATTCCAGAGAAAATAGGGTAATTTGACTGTAAAAAGTCTGATTAATCAACTGACTGGTTTTTTCGTCCCCATATAACACTTGCAGTAAGGATTTCACCCCATAGCTCCGTAAAATTTCGTCACATTTCTCTAAAGTTTGGCGAAAAGTCGGTTGCGTTTCGTAGAGTTCCCTAGCCATTCCGGGATATTGTGAACCCTGTCCCGTACACATAAAAGCCAGTTTAGGGGCTTTTTTCGAGGTTAAAAGACTTTTTTGACCTGAAAAGCGATTTTCACCCCTAATAAAGTCTTTTAAAGCTTGCTCAAGCTGTTTTTGAGCCACAAAGGGAATAGCTAAACGATGCTCAAAATGCGATCGCCCAGTATTAGCGGTATAGGCCAGATTTGCCATGACCGTCTGGGAATTTTGACTTAAAAAATCGTAGTAGCGTTGAGCTAATTCCCGTAAGGCTGGCTCACTTTTCGCCGAAAGGGTAATTAAATGACAAGGACGCTCTAAATGAGGTTTTTCGTCACCAAGCCGCTCAAAATTGCTTTCCTCAACGATTAAATGGACGTTAGTGCCACTCATCCCGAAAGCGCTCACTCCAGCCCGTCGGACTCCTTCTCTGACCAACCAAGGGGTAAGAGTGGTGGGGATTTTGACCGGCAGTTTTTCCCAGGGAATATAGGGATTAGGGTTCTTAAAATGAAGATTAGGGGCTATTTGCTGATTTTGTAGCTGTAAAACTGTCTTAATTAACGCCGCAATTCCCGCAGCTCCTTCCAGATGCCCCATATTAGTTTTCACGGTTCCCAAAATCAGGGGGTTATCTTGGCTATGACCCTGGCCATAAATTTTCCCTAAGGATAAAACCTCGATGGGATCTCCTAAAGATGTACCTGTACCGTGAACTTCGACGTATTGCAGATCTTTAGGTTGAATTTTCGCTCTTTCGAGGGCTTGTCTGAGTAAAGCTTCCTGTGCCTGACCATTGGGGGCGGTTAAGCCATTACTTTTTCCATCGTGATTGACAGCCGAACCGCGAATTTGGGCGAAAATAAGATTGCCATCTCGGAGAGCATCACTGAGACGTTTTAAGACCACGACACCGCAACCTTCGCCGCGACCATAACCATCGGCCGAAGCATCAAAGGTTTTACTGCGACCCTGGGGAGAAACGGCTTTTAATTTACAATTACTAATCGCAGTGGCCGGGGTTAACATCAGATTCACACCCCCCGCTAAAGCGAGATTACATTCTTGGCCGCGCAGACTTTGACAGGCCAAATGTACTGCCAAGAGGGAGGAGGAACAGGCCGTATCAATTTGCAGAGTCGGACCGTGAAACCCAAATAGATAAGAGATTCTGCCGACGGCAATAGCGCGACTGGTTCCTAAACTGTTGTAAGCATCAATGTGATTGACTACGCCTTGATGAAAACACAATTGGGCATAATCATCGCGAAAAATGCCCATAAATACGCCAGTTTGACTATTAATCAAACTTTCTGGCGCAATAGCCGCATTTTCTAGGGATTCCCAACAGACTTCTAACAGTAACCGTTGTTGCGGATCCATGGCGGCGGCTTCCCGGGGTGAGATGCCGAAGAAAGCCGGGTCAAATTCGTCAACTTTGTCTAAAAATGCCCCTTCCCGACTATACATTTTCCCCGGAACATCGGCATCTTGGTGATAATAATCGGCAATATTCCAACGTTCTAGGGGAATTTCTGTTACTGCATCGATGCCATTAACCAATAACTGCCAATAACTTGCGGAATCATTGACTCCTGCGGGAAAACGACAGCCCATACCCACAATAGCGATGGGTTCGGTTTGCGCTTTGACCATTGCATCGAGGTGTTTGTATTGTTCTAAAAAAGCTTGTTTTTGTTGATTCATCTTCCTAACAACTCTTGTCTTGTTATGTCACGTCACTTTCATCTCAGGTTATGCTTGGGAAAAAGTCACGGATAAGCGGGAAAAACCTTGATACTGTCGGGATGGGAAAATTTAGTGGCATAGTCACAATTGTCCCCGTGACTCCGAGGTGGGGGATAGGACAAGGGAAATTAGCTATCCTATCCCCACCAGCGATTAACTAAAGAAGGCAGAGATTTCTTCTTCGGATATTTGGGGTAAAACTGCTAAAATTTCGCTTTTTTCCCGATTATTTGCCGATTCAGCCCCAGTATTGCTTTGATTAATCTGGTTAGCTAAATATTCTGCCAAACTATCAATAGTGGGATAATTCCAAACAATGGTGGCTTCGACGGGGATTCCCGACCAATCGGCAAGATCTTGGGCTAATTCCACGGCAAAAATTGAATCTAAGCCAAAATCAGCAAAAGACTGGCTGGTTTGGATAGTGGCTGGATTGACCTTTAATTTCTGGTGTAACCAATTACCTAACCACATTTCCACCTTTTCGGGAGTTTGTTGGCTAAGAAGGGACTTTTTCGGACTAGAGGGGCTATTTATTCCGTCTTGCCGCGTTTGAATAGCAATTTCGACCAGAGAAGTTTCAGCTTGAGGATGAGTCTGTTTAGCTTCTGGTTCCAACGTCAATAACTCGTCGAGTTGATAATCGGAACCGTCTAGACGTTGTTCGATATCATCAATAGATTGAGTATAATCGAGGATACGATCGCGGATAGTTGCCACCGAAGAAGCAAAGTTTTCTTCGGGTGTTCCCCGGAGAGCTTTCTGCACACATAAATCAAACTGCAATTGACTCCAAGCTAGGGCATGACTGTACTTTTCCCCGGGGTGAATTTGGGACATTTTCGCTGTTGTTGCTACTAAAGCGGCGTAACAACCCAATTCTCCGATTAAAGAATAGGCCCAAGCTAAGGCGGCAGAACGATCACCCCAGAGATTAGACTGGAGACAACGCTGATTAATAGATTGGGCAGTGGTGTGGAGTTGCAGGGCAATCTCGGGCGCTTCCAGAACTTTTGTCAGAAATTCGCCTAATTTGTCCGTATGGGTGATACTTTTGCCCAAAAAGATTTTCAAACTTTCGTTAGGACCTTCGCCAATTCGTAAAACTCTGGCATCCCGGAGAATTTGCGGGGCAAGATTAGTTTCCATGTAACCTCTACCCCCGAGCATCTGAACGAGACTATCGGCCGCTTCCCAGAGGTAATCAGCCCCCGTAATCTTGGCAATAACTGCCATTTCCCTGGGAACGGCAACTTTTTGGTCTAAGGCGGTGGTAATACACTTTAAGAGACTGGACAAGGCCACCGTAGCCCCAGTTAAATGGTCAAAACGGGCTAAAGTAATCGGACTTTCTAGCAATTTACCTGTAGCGATCGAACGACGGCTGGCATAACGTAACATTAATTGTAAACAGCGTTTCATGCCGCCAACTCCCATCATGCCAATACCTAAACGGGCATAAAGTAAAGCATCGTCGGCGGGTTCAGTGCCATTGCCCAATTCTCCCAGCAATTGCTCTTTAGTGACTAAAACATCCTCAAAATAGATGGCATTTTGCATAATTCCCCGTAATCCCATAGTTAGGGATTCAGGTCCCAAACGCAGACCGGGGGTGCCTTGACGGACAAGAAAACCTGTCAAACCGTTATTCCCCGGTTCTTCCGAATCAAGCAAACGGACAAAAACATTAATCATTCCGGCCCAAGCGGAACCATTCCAACGCTTAAGGCCGCGAATTCGCCATTTATCTCGGCCATCCGGCACGGCAACGGTACTAATTGCCCCGATATTCGCTCCTGCTTCCGGTTCCGTCATGCCAAAGGAGGATAATTGTCTTCCTGTCGCTAAAAGAGGTAATAACTCTTGCTTGAGGGAAATAGTCCCGTAGTTGAGCAGCGGACGGATACCTAAGCTGTTATTGAGACTCACCATCGTCGCCAGGGTTAAATCAATGGCGGCTAATTGTTCCATCACCTGCAAAAAATTGCGATTATTAAGGGCTATTCCCCCGTATTCTTCGGGAATCTGCATTCCCATCAGTCCTTGATTGCCAAAATCCATGACAATATAGGGCGGCACACAACGACGGTCATCAATCAGATGGGAATTAATGCGAGTTTTGGCGTAATCTCGCAACCAAGTCAAGATTTGCTCGGTTTTTTCTTGACTAGCGGTTGTGGGGTCAGCTTGGTGACTGCTGAGGGGGGGGGTTAGCGTCGGCATAGGGGATGAAATTAGTGGAAGTTGCTGGTTTAAATACTGTTGACGGCAAGCGTGGCGTTGAATTTTGCCGCTAGAAGTTTTGGACAGAGATGCGGGTTTGATAAAAGCGATATCATAAACTTGCAATTCGTGTTCTTGAAAAACCGCTCGACGAACTGCTTCTAGGGCTTTTTGCTGGTTAAAACGGCGAATTGCCGTTCTTTCTACCTCTTGAACTAGGACTAACTTTTCTTCTGCCTCGATTTCTACGGTAAAGGCGGCAGTTCCACTGGGGCAAAAGTCGGGATAGCATTGTTCTACGGTCTGTTCGATATCCTGGGGATAGTAGTTACCGCCGCGAATAATCATCAGGTCTTTCAAGCGTCCGGTGATGTATAGTTGACCCTGATGAATAAAACCTAAATCCCCTGTACGCAAATAAAAACCCTGTCCAGTATCGGCGATAACTGCTTGAAAAGTTTTTTCTGTAGCTTCGGGATGTTGCCAATAGCCCTGGGCAACGGTTTTGCCTTTCACCCAAATTTCTCCCACCTGCTGGGAGGGACAGCGTTGACAGGTTTCAGGATTAACAATGGCAATTTCTGTGTCGATTTCTGTTTGTCCACAACTGACTAAGGATTGAGAATTTGGGCTTTTTTCCGTAAAAACGATTTGATGACGGTTTAAAGCGGCTTTTTCAACCCAGCAGATTTGAGGAAGTTGATTTTTCCTGACAGCAGCAACTTTTAAGGTGGCCTCGGCTAAACCATAACCCGGACAAAAGGCGGCAAACTCAAAACCACAGGGGGCAAATTTACGAGCAAATTCGCTTAAAATTTCCATTCTGACGGTTTCTGCGCCATTTAAAGCCACTTTCCAACTGCTTAAGTCTAAATCCGCCAGCTGCTCCTCTTTAATCTTGTCAAGACAACGTTTATAGGCAAAATTAGGGGCGGCAGTGTGGGTGGCCCTGTATTTGCTGATGGCATTTAACCAACCGAGAGGACGTTGTAAAAAGGAAACCGGGGACATGAGATAACAGGGAAATCCTCGATAAAAGGGCAGTAAAATGCCATAAATTAGCCCCATATCATGAAAAGTTGGCAACCATGTCACCATAACGCTCTTTTCATCGTGTTCCCAGCCTAAATCTAAATCTCGGAGGTTGGTCAAAAGATTCTCGTGATTGACCATCACTCCTTTGGGAGTCCCCGTGGAACCGGAGGTGTATTGTAAAAAGGCTAAGGTATCTGCTTTTATCTGAGTGGGGTGGTCTTCGGCTAAACTTTTGCCGATTAAGCTATCCGTAGCTAGAAAGGGAATATCTCTGTCTAGTTGCCTTTTTAATTGGTCTAATTCCGATTGTGTGCTTAAAAGTAAGCTTGCTTGCGAATTATTAATAATAGAAGTTAAGCGAGCCATCTTTTGGTTTTTCTTGGGCAAATTAACTGGAATTGCCACTACTCCTGCTAATAAACAGCCGAAAAACCCAGTAATAAACTCTAATCCCGAAGGGTATGCTAATAAAACTCGTTCCCCCGGTAATAGGATGGATTGGAGACTATTGGCAATCGCTTGCGCTTCTAGAAATAATTCCCCGTAGGTAAGGCGTTTTTCTTCGGTTTCGCCATCGACTAAAAAGGTATAAGCCGTTTTTTGGGGTTGATATTGGGCGCGATAACGAATAATATCGACTAAACTGCTTATTTCTGACAAATTAAGCTTAGTATCTAAACAAAGAGTCATTTTTTTACTCCCCATCATTCAATGGAATCGAAAACAAAGATTTAATCCTCTCGCACCGGGAAAAGTTTCTGGTGACGGGGGGCGACGGTCACTCTAGGGGTGATTTGGGCTTAAATTAAAGGTTTCTCCGTAAATTTCGCCATAGCAGAGCTTCTGAGTCCCAAAACGTCCCCCATACTCGCTCAAGGGTTCATCAGCGTATCCCAAGGCTAAGAGACAACAGACATCGACCGTATCGGGAATTTGGAAATACTCGCGCAAGGGTTTAGCCACAAATCCTTCTAGGGGACAACTATCCACCCCTAAGCTTTGCGCCGCTATCATGAGATAAGTAACCGCAATCATAACTTGTCGGTTGCTCCAAGCTTCTGGAGACTGATAACAGGGTTTAAATTGGAAAAAAGGCGGAATGGCCATGTGCATGAACTTGGCCCGTTTTTCGGAAATCGTCCCCTCTTGCTTTCCTAACTCAATTACTTGATTAATGTAACCACGATGGTTAACTTGGCGATCGCCACAACAGATTAAAACCACGGGTGCATCGACTAATTTATCTTGTTCAAAGCCGAATTCTCGCAATTTTGCCTTATTTTCTGGTTCTCTAACCACTATAAATCGCCATGGTTGCAAATTATAACTAGAGGGAGCTTGGAATCCTAAACGAAAAATTTCGGCTAAAATTTCTTCGGGAATGGCATCGGTGCGAAATTTACGAGTAGAGCGTCTTTTTTGAAATATTTCAGCAATATTCATCATCTAAACCCTTTTATGAGACGTTTTCAACGGTTTAACCTAAAAAACTTTCGGGAATCGCCGGTCCCCATTGATAGAGAATATCTAACCCACCCGCGTGAAGTTCTGGCTCGGTGGTTTGCTCAAAAAGGTCCCCATCGGTAAAATGTTCAATGAGGCTACCGAAAGGATCTTGCCAATAGTCAAACACTTGACTTCCCAACAAATGGCGACCAATACCCCACACAGGAGTCCATCCTTTTTCTCGTAACCAATCGTGGCCGATTTTAATAGAGTCAAAATCTTGTACCTCGAAGGCAGTATGATGGACTTTGGGGTGAGAACCTTGCAACATGGCGATGGTGTGATGATCAACCCATTCCTCTCCCCGTTGACAACGAAGAAAACCCCCGACTCGTAAACTGGGATGGCCGTAATAAATTAAATCTGTTGCTTTTAAGCCAAAAGTCTGCTGATACCAGTGATAGCTTTCCTCAAAGTCTTTGACATCAATAGCTAGATGACCTAGACGTAAAATAGGTGCGGGTTCTTTTTTCGGCCTTTGGGTGCGACCTAAACGGGTTTTCCGACTAGCGTGATTCCATTCTAGGGGTTCAGGAATCGGCAAAGGTTCCACTTCCTCGATACCATAGACCAATTCTAGGTTAAAACCGTTGGGGTCAATAATTTTGATGCGCTGACCACCGCCGGGGGTGAATAGGGTTTCCACGGTCGAAGCGGAGGCTAAAGTGGCTAGTTCATGTAAGACGGATTCTGATGTCGCTTCTAGGGCAAAACTAACAAATTTAGCTTCTTTTCCCCATTCTACGACATAGACAAACTGTTTTTTGCCTCTAGCTCGCATATACAAGGCTGTATCGGTTTTAACTGCGGTAATCAGGCCAAAATCCCTCAAAAAACGTTCGCACAGGTCTAAATCCGGATGTTGATAGGTAACGTAGGCAATATCAGCAATTTTAGTCATAGTCGGTCATCCAGTGGAGTTGTCTAATTCGGCACAAAATAGCCAGACAGATATCGGTCAAAGTGCTGCCATAGCAAGGGGAAAAAGACTATTTAAGAAAATCTGAACTTTGTTGTGGTTGATTATGGCATTGTGGGTACACCCACAGTCAAAGGCTAATTTTTCTTGCCCTCAATTGCTATCCCAGACTGGAGTGTGAGTAACTTGGGGGTGGAGAAAAACCTTGGGGAACTTCGGGGTTTTGCGGAAAATTTTTTTGAGAGATGTGGTCAAGGTTGTCTAGAGTACCTCGTTAAATTGGACTTATTGAGAAAATATTCACACTAATTGAGAATCAACAAAGGTTTCATCAGGGTTTCAGGCGGTGCAATGCTGAAGTAAATCTATTTTTTGAGGTACCCTCTAGAAAAATCCGCTATCGTTCGAGTAAGCAAGTCAGAGAATATTGGGATCAGTGGCAGCGGCAAGGATTATTTCTGTTTCCACTGCCCAAATACCCCTCTGAAATCAATCTTGTTGCACCTGAATGGCATCAATTGAAAACTCGCGAACTGACAGGTCAAATTTTTCTCGAACGGTTGGATTTAGCGCACGCTGTTAAACAGGGGAGCGAAGCTTGCACTCAAAAAGGAGGATAGGAAAGTCACTGTTTTAAGTTTAATCCGTAACCAAATTATTACTTAAATTTCTCAATTATCAGCAAAGTCCTTAATTACTAAACTTGAGATAATGTCTAGAAAAGTTACCTATGGGGATATTCCCAGGCAAAGAACCAAATATCTGCTTAATGCTCTGTTAAAGTTTGCTAACTACGAGGTGGATAATTGTGAAAATCTGGCTATTAAATTTAGCTGGATTAATGAGAAAAAATTGAAAATTCAAGCCGAACTTAATGCTTTAGAAATGCTGACTGAAAAATGTGGTCAAAAGC
Organism: Microcystis sp. M049S2; assembly: GCF_020245625.1. Taxonomy (NCBI): domain Bacteria; kingdom Bacillati; phylum Cyanobacteriota; class Cyanophyceae; order Chroococcales; family Microcystaceae; genus Microcystis; species Microcystis sp. M049S2. The sequence goes on from NZ_JADBUN010000046.1 coordinate 49,885, forward strand.
TGGATTCATGGCAAATTCGGGATGCTTTGACGGAATATCTTAACGAAAAGTTTTTAGGTATTTTGGAAGATCATCGTCTCAATAATCAAGGAAAAATTCGTACTTTTCAAATTACTTTTTGGCAACGGGGTCATGATATTTTAACTAACCTAAGGTGCTTTGATCAAGAGTGGGCAAACAAAAGTAAACATCAATCTCCCGTAATTGCTGCTATTTTCTCCTCTTTAGATGAGGAAAAACAACAGGATTATCAGACCTATATTAAGGATTATGTAAAACGTCCACCTCTGGAGGAAAATTGTCTCAAAGTTCTTCAGCAAGAACAATCGTTGCTAAGAATTCGCGCACCTCATAATAGTGGCAAAACCCGTTTAGTTAATTGGTTAGTCCATCATCTCAAACAAGATAATTATCAACCAGTTATCATTGATTGTGAGGAGGAAAAAGCCACTATTGCCCTTAGTTGTGAAGACTTGCTGCTGTCGATTTGTCGTACCATTACCCAAGAATTAAAGATTAACGAATCTCTTCTCGATAAATTTTGGTCTCGTCCCGGAACTCCTGCCCACAAAACTCGACGATATTTAGAGGAATATGTTCTCCAACCCAGCGCTAATCCTCTGGTTTTTGTCTTTGAAAAATTTGATACAATTTTGGAAACTGAAACAATCGGTAATGAAATTTGTGGTATTCTCAGAAGTTGGCATGAAAGACGTTCCCAACCTTGGCGGAAACTGCGCTTAATTATTATTCATTCAACGGAATTTTATAGCAACTACGATTTTTATGCCTCTCCCTTAATTGGTGTAGGTTATGTGGCTAGTTTATCGGATTTTAATGCGGAACAAGTTCTCACTTTCGCTCAAGTTAATGGCATTAATTGGACGTTATCAGATGTTCATAAGGTCATGAACTTAGTGGGAGGTAATCCTTATTTAATTAAGTTAATCTTGGTAAAATTGCAAGAAGGGAATTCTCTAGAAAAGGTTCTAGATGATGCCTTGCAGGGACGAGAGCCATTTCAAAGTCATTTTTTCCTACTGATGAGATATCTGAAAAGTAATGCTAACCTACGGAATATTTTTAGGCAAATTCTTCAGAAAAAAGCTCTGACTCCGGCTCAAATGAAAGGAGAATCGGTCCAATTTTTGGACCGATTGGGACTGATCGACAAAAATTATGATACCCTAGAGGTGCGTTGCAATTTGTATCAAGTATATTTTGACGACTTGCTTGATTAGTCTCGTTGAGATTCCCAGTGAAACTGAATTGAGTTTTCAAGTTTTTCTTCTAACTTACTCTTAACCCTCACAGTAATTGGTTCTCGATTAGATTCGGATTCATTATCTACAAACCTGAGAGAATTGCCTGATGTCAAACTGGCCGAAAGATTGAGGTTTTCTAAATGTTCTTGTATCAACTCTAAAGAAATTTTATTCTGGGATTGCAAGGCTCTAATAGCAGCTATAAATGATTGAGCCGCATCATAACTGGTAGCGGTTCGCCAACTAATATCTTCTTTCCATAAAGCTTGAGCATCTCTGACAAAATTTTGGGACTTAATTAGATGGGAAAACCAAGGCACAGCCAAAACTAAATTATCAATAAATTTACCGCTATCAACCAACATTTCATGTTCATACATGGAATGACTCCCTAAAAGAACTAGCTTATTTTTCAGTTCTGGAGTGGTGCTGGTATTTAACTTTTCAAGAGTATGGGATAATTCTACTACCATAGAAGCTGATTCCAAACTGGGAAATAAGACAATTCCTCTAACTTGATCTTGGGAAAATGCTTTTAAAACTTCTGCGTCAATATCTAGGGAAGATGATAAATCAATTACTTTAGTGATTTTACCGCCTTTTTTTTGGAAAGCTTGATGAAACTCTTGAGTAAGTTCTTGGCTATCAATCTGGTTAGAATTATTAAAAATAATTACTTTATCTAGATCATGTTGGCTGGCATAATTAGCTAAAGTTTCACCAATTTTTTCATTGGTGATAACGGTTCTAAAAAAGTATTCACTCTCAATTACATCCGAGGAACTTGTCGAAGAAATTAAAGTAATTTTGGCTCTTTCATAGATAGGTAAAGCTGCTAAGGTGGCTTCACTAGAATAATGTCCAATTACTCCAATAACTTTGGGGTCTTTAACGATTTCCTTGGCGACTATCTTAGCAACTTTTTCGTCATTATTATCATTGGCAATAACGATATTTAAAAATAAATTATTCGCACTTGTCGGTAATTGGCTATTAAATAAATATTGTGCTTGAGCAATCCCTTTCAGGATTTCTTGGGAAATTTCATTTTTTTTGCCACTGGGAATAACCACCGCCAAAGTCACATAATTATCACTTAAATAAGCGATAGCATTATTATAATAAATTAAGGTTTCTGCATCTTCAGGATGAGCAAGATAGGCTTTTTTGAATAACTGTTTAGCTTCCAAATAATTAGCATTTTTAAAAGCCAAAATACCCCGATCTTTATAAAAATTTTCCTGTTTAATAAGTAGCTTTTTTTCGCCTTGGCTAAATAGTTCAGGCTCCTTAGTATAGGGAATTTTATAAAAGTAAGGTAACAGCCATGACTGGTAGAATCCCAACCCAAGTAACCCTGTAACAATGCTAGTAAATATTCCCGCTGCCAACATAAATAAACGAGATTGTTTTTGACGAGTAATGCTTTCAGAGGCTGCTAAAAAACGATAATCGATACTATCTAATTCTTTATCTTCTTGCCATTTTTTAGATTCCTCTAATTTTTTACCTCTCAGTAAACAATTTGTATCGGTAAAATTTGAGTCTTCCCACTTAGCAATTTCCGATTGATAAGGACGACTAGCTGCTAATACATTATATAACCATTTTTGATTAAAAATTGCCTGATAAATAGCATTAGCCACCCTAAGATAGCCCTGATTATCGACGATAACTAATCCAGATAGTAATAGTTCATCATGTTCTGGTGTGTTACTCGCTTTCACCAATTTACCTTTTAAAAGGTTGGCATAAACCCTTAGTAAATACCCTTGGTCAGGATGATAAATAAGTCGCTCTCTTATACTTGATAAAAAAGCAGGCTCATCTTTTTTTTCCCAGTTATCAATAATGTGTTTATAAACAAAATCTCGCACCCAAGCTGATAAGAGAGACTGAGGTATTTGAACTTTAAACTTGGCCATTAAATAACACAATTTTTGAGTTAGAAAAGGTTGACCATTAGTCCAGCTAAAAATTTCTTGTAGAATTTCTTGAGGGGACACACCCAACCCTTCTAGTCCTTGCATCAAGGGTTGACAGTTATCTTCTAACGACAGTCCATTTAATTCAATTGCTTTACCAATATTGAAAGGAGTTCTTTGACTATCTTGAATTAATTGATTGGGGGTAGCCGTGCCAATTAAAACAAATGAAATACGATTAAAATCTGCATTAATAACTCGCTTTTCATGACAAGACCTAAGGTAAGCAAAAAAGTCATCAGTAGCAAAAGGTAGTTTTCTAACCACATCAATTTCATCAATAAAGATAACAATAATGGTTGAAATTTTTCTTAATAAAATTTCTTTAATAAATTGTCTAAGTAACCCAACATTAGAAACAGATTGACTGGCGATCCAGGATTCTAAATCCGTCATGTTTAGTTTTAATTGTTCGGCAATTTCAATAATTAAGGAATGATACCAGCTAGATTGATCTACTGATGTCCCCAATTCATTTAAGTCTATACGGGAACAGGCTACTCCTTGGACTTCAATTTGAGTTTGGATGCGTACCGTCAAACTCGACTTGCCCATTTTGCGAGAATTGAAAATATAACAATACTGACTGTTCATCAGAGCTTGGTACAGTTCCAGATCAGCCCTTCTATCCACATAGCTTGGATCGGAATGAGATAAGGTACTAGAAAACTTATAAACATTCTCGGCGGTTGCGTTTTCTTGCATATTTCGGTATTTTATTGACCAGATAACCAAAACTTGGGTAAGTAATACCAGTTTGAACTACACTAACCCCGGTGATAAATCCAGAAAAAACCGCGCTCACTCATAGCCGATTATTGGTAAGCTAGTTCTGCTCTGAATGAAATTGGCATATTTTCTTCGGGTAAACTCATCTAAGCTGAATTCTCTCAACTGCGCGAGTCCCCACCCTCAGCAACGGGTTCGGAAGAGACTGAAAAGTCTCCTATCCCCTAATTCCCTACTCTAAAGCGTAGATACGACCATCCATGAGCAGACGGGTGATCCCTTTCGCTTCCAGTTGAGCGTGAGCTTTTTCGATCAGGCGACCGTCGGGAACTTTAATCACTTTTTCCTTGCGCTTGGAGAAACGACGAGCGATGCGATGACTTTCAAAGATGGGGAGAGTGCGCTGTTGGATTTCCTGAGGGGGAACCTTACCCAATTCAGCAAAATCCTTGAGGGGACGGGTGATTAATTCGGCAGCGCGATCGATGACCAAGTAACAGGTTTTGGGAAAAGCCGCCGCCGAGAGGGGTAAGATCTGTAATTGGGCGGTTTTAACGATAGTCGGGCCTAAATAGCTCCCCGCTAGTTCCTCCTCATCTTCATCTTCATCTTCATCTTCATCCTCCTCTTCATCCCAATCCTCGTCAAGCTCATCTTCCTCCTCCTCTTCCTCGATAGCTTCGACGAAAAACTCGTTTAAATTAGCGGTTTCTAGGGTCTTATCGCCATTAATTTCCGTGTCTTCCGAATTATCTACTTCTGGCGGGTAAGCGGTATCCATTAACAGGGTTAATTGTTCCACAGAAGCGATCGGTCGCTCAAAAGCCTGCTCATCCTTAGCTGCGATGCGCGCTGCCCGAACACTAATCACCTCGATCGCTTTTTCTGGTAAATCCGCCGCCGCTCCCTCCTCCTCGAGACCGCGAGGACTACGGGCCAAGCGTTTTTTCTGGATTAACTGCTCGTATTCCTCGCTAGAAAAAGAATTTTTGAGAAAACGACTGACCGTAGAACTACTCACGCCATAACGCTCGGCTAACGTGGAAGTGGTGGCCTCCGTTTCCCGATAAAGCTTAAGAATTTCTTTTTTCGTGGCATCAGTCAGTTTTCTTGGACTCATATTACTTATATAGTTATTTTTTAAGCGATAGGATATTGCCGATGGCTAGTCAGGGGGAACTATTGTCCTTGAGCGTATGTACTCTTAATCATAAAACGCTCTAGCCAATTAAAACTAAGCAATTCGTTTTCTAGTCCCTGTTCTAGTCTATCCTTGACTTCTGTTTCTCACCACTACTCAAAATTAAAAAATTGACGATGATATCCAGTGCTGCTAGTCAAAAAGCCTTATTAGTTCTGGCCGATGGTACGGTTTACGAGGGTTATTCCTTCGGAGCCAAGGGAACCACCGTCGGCGAAGTTGTCTTTAACACGGGGATGACCGGTTATCAGGAAGTCCTCACCGATCCCAGTTATGCTGGTCAAATCGTCACTTTTACCTATCCAGAATTGGGAAATACGGGGGTTAACCCCGAGGATGAGGAGTCAATTCGTCCCCAGGTGAAAGGAGCGATCGCCAAAAATATCTGCCACCGGCCCAGTAATTGGCGTTCTAGCCAATCCCTACCGGATTATCTGGCCGCTCATCATGTTATTGGCATCTATGGCATCGATACCCGGTCTCTGACCCGCAAAATTCGCTCGGTTGGGGCGATGAATGGGGCAATTTCCACGGAAATACTCGATTATCACGATTTACTGCGGTTGGTGCAGGCGGCCCCCAGTATGGCCGGGTTAAATCTCGTTAAGGAAGTAACCACTAAGGAAGTGTACGAGTGGACGACTCCCACCCCGTCCGCTTGGGAATTTGCGCCAATTGATAGTGATCAAGAACCGTTAACGGTGGTGGCGATCGATTTTGGCATCAAACGCAATATTCTCCGACGTTTAGCCAGCTACGGTTGTCGGGTGATCGTGGTTCCCGCCGACACTCCCCCAGAAAAAATCGCCGCCTATAATCCCGATGGTATTTTCTTTTCTAACGGACCGGGAGATCCGGCGGCTGTCACCGAAGGAATTGCCCTAGCCAAGCAACTTTTACAAGGAGAAAAACCCACTTTTGGCATCTGTATGGGTCATCAAATTTTGGGGCTATCCCTAGGGGCAGAAACCTTTAAACTAAAATTTGGCCATCGCGGGTTAAATCAACCCTGTGGACTGCAGCAACAGGTGGAAATTACCAGTCAGAATCACGGTTTTGCCGTGCAGGAAGCATCTTTAAATCCGCAAGTGGAGATTACCCATCTCAACCTCAATGATCGCACCGTAGCGGGTTTAAAACACAAGTCTTTGCCCTTTTTCTCGGTACAATACCACCCCGAGGCCAGTCCTGGCCCCCACGATGCCGATTATCTGTTTGGCAAATTTGTTGATTTAATGCGGCAAGCAAAAAAGGATCGGTCGTAAATTTTTAGGATATACTAGGGTTTTGATTTTTACGGCCCTAGGGCTAGGAGGCGATTATTCCAGAAGCAATTAACTTGACTGTCAGCTTGCGAGGCACGCGTGAGGTCAGAGATAAGTACCAAATTTTCCGTTTGACGGGTCTTTTAGATGCCTTTTCCGAACCGACTTTTTGTAAGGTGATCGAAGGCTATGTGGAGGAAGGTCCCAAGGATGTGATTATTAGCCTGGCTCAGATTGATTTTATCGATAGCTCCGGTTTAGGGGCTTTAGTAAAATTGGTGAAAAAGGCCAAAACCGAAGGGGGCAGTTTACAAATTGTTACCAATCCCCGGGTAACTCAAACCGTAAAACTGGTGCGATTGGAGAAGTTTTTTTCCCTGCAACCCACCCTGGAAGCGGCGATCGAATATCTAGAAAAAGCGTAAATCGTGGAATCTCCTCTCGAAAAACTTCGCTTACAGGTCAGTGGCCAGGGTTCACCAATCCTAGAGGGTCTTGACCGATTATCGCCTGCTTCTCTGGCCTATCTGGGGGATGCTGTTTATGAATTATACATCCGCACCTATTATTTACTGCCGCCCCAGCGTCTGGGGGACTATCACGCTCAGGTGGTAGGCAAGGTCAGGGCCGAACAACAGGCTTTAGATTTAGCACAACTGCAGCCCTATCTGACGGACCAAGAAAAAGAAATTCTGCGCCGGGGACGCAATGCGGTCACGGGAAAACGCCGTCGTCTGACAGCCCAAGTCTATCAGCAGGCCAGCAGTTTAGAAACCCTGTTCGGCTATCTTTATCTGCAAGACCCCTCAAGATTACATCAACTATTAGAAAAACTAGAATTATAGCCCTCAGGGACGATTCCCGACTTTACTCTTAATCCATGCAACCATGAGCGATCGACCATTTCGTGACAAGTCCGATAATCGTAATTCTCGCCGGCCCTCGCGGCCAAAAACCGGGCCAATTCTGGCTAAATCCCCAGCAGTAACTCCAGAAAACCAAGAAGCTGATGATCTGCTCTACGGTCGCCGGGTGGTTTTAACAGCAATGGAAGAGGAGCGCCAACTGAATCGGATTTGGGTGGTCAATCGACTCCGTTACGATCCCCGTTATCATACCCTTTTGGAAAAGGCCAAAGCCAACGGCACGGTAATTGATGAGGTGGACGATCTGCGTCTCGATCAGATTACCAGTAAGGCCAATCATCAGGGGATCGCCGCCCAGATGTCTCCCTATGATTATATCGAATTAGCCGATCTGATCGAAAAAGCTAAGGGCAGAAGTCGCCACCCCGTCATCGTCATCGCTGAAGGGATCACGGATCCCCATAACCTTGGGGCAATTATTCGCACCGCCGAAGCTATGGGTTGTCAGGGGGTAGTTATTCCCCAACGTCGCGCCGCTGGGGTGACATCGACGGTGATGAAAGTGGCAGCAGGGGCCTTGGAATATTTACCCGTCGCCAGGGTGGTCAATCTCAATCGTGCTTTAGAGGAATTAAAAGCGGCCGGTTTTTGGCTCTACGGCACGGCGGCAAAAACTGGTAAATCTTTACACACAATCAATTTAACGGGTGCGATAGGATTGGTGGTAGGTTCGGAGGGAGAGGGTTTGAGTCTGTTAACCCAAAAGTCCTGCGATGAGTTGGTATCTATCCCCTTGGCCGGCAAAACCCCCAGTCTCAATGCTTCGGTGGCGGCGGCTATGGCCATTTACGAGGTTTACCGGCAACGCTGGCAAAATTCCCCGGACTGAGAATCTGTATTTTTCGACACTCCCAATAGCCAAAAGGAGAAAGTATAAATAAAATAGGAAGGAAGTTTGCGAAATGTAAACGAACGTAACAAAACCACCAGAGTAGATTTAGATGGGGAACGAAATGAAAGAATTTTTGATTAGCTTACTCGAAAGGTTCGGATTAGCCTACTGGGTCGAGATTAAAACCGACTATCCCAGATGTACTTATTATTTCGGTCCTTTTCTCGCTAAAGACGAGGCTGAAGTCGCTCAAGCCGGTTATGAAGAAGATTTGAAAACAGAAGGAGCGCAGGGGATTAAATTGGATATAAAACGTTGTAAACCGAAAGATTTAACTATTTTTGAGGAAAAAGAAGAAAGCAAGCTCCTGAATACCCTAAAGGTCTTACGCAGTCAAGTTTCTTAACAATTTTCAGTGATCGGTAATCAGTGATCAGTAATCAGTCATCAGTAATCAGTGAAAAGACAGCATAAGGCTGCTACTTAGGGTCTGCTGAATAAATCTAAAAACCTTGTTGGATAAGACTTTTGGACTTTTTTCCCCTCAAAAAGTGCCAGCCGTTGCGGGGATCGGGGGGAAAATTCAGGTACTTTTTCCCTGAAAATTAGGTAGTTGACCAGCTGAAAATCGATAAAACCCCACACCCCACACCCCACACCCCACACCCTGCCCCCAAGAAAAACTTTTTGCCGCAAACCCTAAATATCAATGGGAGCGATTTAAAAAACAGCTATATTCTGCTTCTGTCAGTCTTCCCGCTTCGTAGAGAGTATCGGTAATTTCTGCTAGGGTTAAAACCGAATAAGGTTGATAACCATGGCTACGAAGTTTATCTTTAACGGGGCCACCATGGTCGATAAAAACCACGATATCATTAACTAATAATCCCGCCGATTTAATCTTTTCTGCCCCCTCGATCGCACTTTTGCCAGAAATTAAAATATCGTCCACCACTACCACCGTTTCCCCCACTTGAAAATTACCTTCAATTACTCTTCTTGTGCCGTGAGCTTTTACTTCTTTGCGGGGGAAAATCATCGGGTGATTTAATAATAAAGATAAACCCGTAGCTGTGGGTAAAGAACCGTAGGGTATGCCAGCAATGCGGTCAAATGTCAAGGTTTTTAATATTTCTCCATAGGCTTCAATTACCTGCTGAAAAATATTAGGATTAGAGATAATTTTTCTCAGATCAATATAATAGGAAAAAGTTTCTCCCGATGCTTGCACATAATCGCCAAACATCAAGCAGCCAATATCAAATAATTGTAGAATTAAATCCTGATGAGGATGTTGTTTTAAAAGACAAACGTTAGCAGTCCAAGTCTCATCTTGGCTCGATTCTTGCTGGTGATTCTGTTGAATTTTGTTGACTTCCTCTCGTAAATCCTTGACTTTTGAACCCAAATCGGGTTGAGATAAAAAGTCTTGGGGTACAGGAATTAATAAACCCTCGCCATGACTATTTAAACCCACAGTAATTAACTCGGAGAATTTACTTTTTTCTTCCCAAATACTGCGTAATAAAATCAATCTTTCGGGAGCAAAATTGCGAATTCTTTTCAATATCTCTGGTTGAGTGGTTCCCACTTCTAAAAATACTTGTTCGGGAGTTCCCCAAGTGCAAGCTTCTTTGACAACTTGCAGATAAAAAGGATTGTCGCGACTGGGAAATTCTTGCAGATTAATCGCGCCTTGATTGGAAGTATGACAGAGGATAAAAGCGCCATGCTCGGGGTAAACTAAAAAAGGAGCAACGTGATCCTGTCCGGAGTAGGGATTGAGAGTAACCGCATCCACCTGCCAAGTTTTAAAGATAGTCTCGGCTAAAACACTGCTAGTATTAATATCACCGTGTTTAGCATCCAAAATGACCGGGATATGAGCGGGAATTGCCGTTAAAACTCGCTGTAATAATTCTAACCCTGCCGCTCCCAAAGCTTGATAAAAGCCTAAAGTTGGTTTGTAGGCACAGACAAAAGGGGCGGTTTCATCGATAATAAACTTGAGCCACTGTTCTAAATTAACGATTAATTCTCCCGGGGTGGAGGGCATCATTTCGGGGTTAGCATCTAAACCGAGGACAAGTAGAGTCTGGTTTTGACTAATGGCGTGGTTTAACTTTTGAAAAAAATTCATCGGTTCCTAATCTCAGGATTCTGGATTAGTTTCTAATTTTACACTATTTGGCCGAAAAATAGGCTGTAAAATTGTCTCGTGCAGACTTTTTCTGGTGTCAGCGTCAAGAAATTTCTTTTGTAGTGGTTGCCATTCTTGCCATTTTTGGTGACGGATATTTCGGAAAATTTCTAGTAAGGTGGGCATTTCCTTGGCAAGACAATTGGGGAAAATTTGGCTAAGAAAATCCGAGAGAACACAACAATCCTGTATTTCTCCGAGAATACCTTGAAGGTTTTTAATATCCTCTAGATACTCTCGATACTTGTCGCCATAAAACTGAGTAAATAACTCCATATTATAGCGGGAACGCTTGGCTTCTTTGCGGAGATCATGCAGTAATAATCCTTCTTTTTCCAATAAGTCATCAATTTCTTGACTAGAAAACTCTCTTACTTTTTGATCTTCCTCTAAATTTACCCCAATTAACCAGCCTTCATGCAGTAAAAAGCGACTCGCTTGCGGTAATAATAAGTCTGGTAAAACTGTGGCAATATCTAATTTTCCTATCGGTTGATAGGTGGGATTATCCAACCAACTGGCAAAATCTGCCTTAAAATTGAGAAATTTGTCGGACTTTAACAGCTTTTCTACCTTAGCAAATGCCTTTTTTCTTTGTTGTTCGAGAACTTGTAAAACTTTCTTCAGCAGATTCTGCTCTTGCGGGGGCAAAATTGGCTGATAATGACCGATAAAAGCCTCTTTTAACACATCTAAATCCCGCAATTCTCCTAAAATTCTGCCCAGATTACCCACCCTTTTTTGATCGGCAGATTTCGGCATGGTTAAAGCGGGGGCAAAACCAGTTAAGGTACTGCGAAGACGGCGCATTCCTACACGAATTTGATGTAATTCTTCCGTATCCTGATCGAGTAAAACCCCAACTTCATGTTTAAGAACTTTATGAAAATGTTTATCAATACCGATATAGGCCCAATCGGCAACAGTTTTAGCCCGAGGATTAAATTTGTTAGTCATTTGTCTTTAGGGAGGAAATAATGTCAAGATGGTGATAGAATCTTTAAATCAAGACTGGAAATAATAGATCCCATTTATTCTATACAATAGGATGAAGCAGCAGCTTTAAGAGAAGTTTATGGATAGTTTTTGGCTAGATTATGCGGGGGAAATCGCTTTTCGCACTGGAGAACATCTTTTCTTGACGGGAATAGCCATGGCTATGGGTAGCTTAATCGGGATTCCTCTAGGTATTTTAATTAGTCGTCAAGCTATTCTCGCTCAACCGATTATAGCGATCGTTAACACCCTACAGACTATCCCCAGTTTAGCCCTATTTGGTTTTTTAATTTCCGTACCTTTTTTGGGAGGAATCGGCAAAATTCCCGCTATTGTTGCCCTAACTCTCTATACTTTACTGCCAATTGTTTTAAATACCTATCTGGGCATCAAAAAAGTTGATCCCGAATTAAAATTAGCGGGGTTATCCCTAGGCATGACCGACGGTCAAATCCTGCGCTATATCGAATTACCCCTAGCCAGGGCGACAATTTTGGCAGGAGTGAGAATTGCCACGGTGATTGCTATCGGTGTGGCTACGATCGCAGCTGCCATCGGTGGCGGTGGTTTGGGAGTGTTTATTTTTCGCGGTATTGCCACGGTCAACAATCAGTTAATTTTGGCGGGGGCAATTCCTGCCGCTTTTTTAGCCATTGTTGCCGATTGGAGTCTCGGTCGGCTAGAAAAGACCTTTTCCCCTTCGCAACGTCCGAAAAAGCCCTCTAAATGGCAATGGGGCTTAGGTTTAATCGGGTTGGCCTTGCTATCTTTCCTCTTGACTCAAATTTTCCATTCATCCCCCGGCACCGTGGTGATCGGTTCCAAAAATTTTACCGAACAGGTGATTTTAGGGGAAATTTTGGCACAGGAAATCGAAAAAGAGACAAATTTACGGGTTGAGCGTCAATTTAATCTCGGTGGTACTCTGATCTGTCATGAAGCGGTGAAAGCGGGTAAAATCGATGGTTATGTGGAGTATTCTGGCACGGCTTTCACGGGAATTTTGCAAGAAAAACCCCTTAACGATGCCCGATTAGTCTTTGAAAAGGTGCAAGAGATTTATCCGGAAAAATTTAATCTAGAAGTCTTTCCCAGTTTAGGATTCGAGAATACTTTCGCCATTGTTATCCGGGGAGAAACCGCCAGTCAATACAATCTGAAAACTCTCTCGCAGGTGGCTAAATATACCCCCAATTGGCAAGCGGGTTTTGGTTATGAATTTTTGGAAAGGGAAGACGGTTACAAGGGATTAGCGAAGACCTATGGCCTAACTTTTGCCGGACCCCCGAAAGTGATGGATTTAGGGTTAATGTACCGCGCTTTAGCCGAAAAACAAGTGGATTTAGTGGCGGGAAATTCCACCGATGGCTTAATTCCCGTGCTAGATTTAGTCATCCTAGAAGATGATCAACGCTATTTTCCTCCCTACGAAGCGGTGCCGATTTTTAACCGGGATAGTTTGCAAAAATATCCGCAATTGCGACAGGTTTTAGCCAAACTCACCGGCAAAATTACCTCCAGCACTATGCAGAAATTAAACTATCAGGTGGATGGCCGCAATCGCAAAGTGGAGGAAGTGGTCAAAGAATTTCTAGTCTCCCTCTCTTAACCATTTAGTCACTCCCCCGGGTTGGTCGATTAAACTAATGCCTTGGGCTTTTAATTCTGCACGAATGCGATCGCTTTCGGCGTAATTTTTCGCTTTTTTCGCCTCTGTCCGTTGTTGGATCAGATTTTCGATATCCGCTGCACTAATTCCCTCAGAAACAGGGGTTTCCCTCTGGTCAGCGGCCATTTCTAAGCCCAAAACCCTAGACAATTTCACCAAAGTATGCCATTTTACCGCTAATTGGGCTAGATTGCTGTCTGTCTTACCCGCATGGGTTAAATTATTACCCTCCTTGCGTAATTCCTTAGCGATTTCAAATAACACCGCTAAACCACCGGCAAAGTTAAAATCGTGATTTACCGCCTCTTGAAAGCGATTTTCTAGCTCTTGGTCAGTAATTCTGGGATTATCTGGCGGAAGATGCTTATAACCAAAGGATAAACCCTCTTGTAAAGTATGCCAGCCATTAGTGGCCGCCTGCAATCCCTCATCGGAAAAATCAATCGGTTTGCGGTATTGGGCGCCTAAAATTAATAATCTCACGGCTAAGGGGTCATATTTTGCCAATAACTCGCGAATAGTGATGAAATTACCGAGGGATTTCGACATTTTTTCCCCAGCCACCTTTACCATGCCATTATGTAACCAATAGTGGGCCAGAGGTTTACCCGTAGCCGCTTCACTTTGGGCAATTTCGTTTTCGTGGTGGGGAAAAATTAGATCACTTCCCCCCACATGAATATCGATAGTTTCTCCCAATTGTTCTTTGACCATGGCCGAACATTCAATATGCCACCCCGGACGACCTTGGCCCCAGGGAGAATCCCAACTAGGTTCCCCCGGTTTTGCCCCTTTCCAGAGGGCAAAATCAAAGGGGTCTTGTTTCTTGATTGCTTCCGGGTCGTCGGTTTCTACCCGGCCGCTGGCCCCGGCTTGCAAATCATCGAGTTTTCGCCCCGATAGTTTGCCATAATCAGAAAAACGACGGACGGAATAGTAAACATCGCCATCGCTGGGGTAAGCATAGCCTTTTTGTTCTAATTCATAGACTAGGCGCTTGATACCGTCGAGGGTATGAGTGGCCCGGGGATAAGCGTCCGCCGGTCTGACTCCTAATTTTGCCATATCCTCAAAGTAGGCCTCGATAAATTTCTCGGCCACGGCTGCCATGGTGGTATGTTCATTTTTAGCCCGATTGAGAATTTTATCGTCAATATCAGTGAAATTCTGAATATAGCGCACTTTATAACCGAGATACTCCAAATAACGCCGCACCACATCCCAAACCACACAGGTACGCGCATGACCCAAATGGCAATAATCATAGACGGTAATGCCGCAGCAATACATGGAGACCATGCCGGGGATGAGGGGGGTAAAGGGTTCTTCGCGACGACTGAGGGTGTTGTAGAGGATTAAGGTCATGGAGGGGGAATTTTTTTCTGGGGAAAAAGGCTAGTCCAATTTTATAGCAGTTATTTTCAGTTATCAGTGATCAGTAACCGCTAACCACTTTCCCTGATTTCCCTACTATATTTTGTGTTTTTTGTCAAGGGGTTTTTAGGGTTTTAGTAAAGATGTGACGGTAAGATTCGAGGAGATAGGACTGTTTTGATGAGGACTATTATTGTTGACATCCTCGCCGCCCTAAAAGTGCAGCGATTCCTAAACCTCACGATTTAAGTTTCTGCTTCCACCACCGTCGCATACCACAGTTAAAAAACCATGTACTGTCTTACACAGAGTCCACAGACTTTCGCCCCATTTCAGAAGCCCGATTCCGTGTGTCCCACGGTACG